>JBJTJU010000285.1:0-7193 GCA_046096165.1 Phycisphaerales bacterium
CGGCGGACCACGTCCGGCGCCTGCTGGGCGAGGAAGACCGCGGCCAGCACGCCGATCCCGAGGGCGAGTGCGGCCGCCGCGGTGAAGGGCATGGCCACGCCGGGGTGCGACTCGGAGCCTCGGTGGCGCGCGTGCTCGGCATGGGCGCGCGTCACCTGCTCGGCGGTCAGCACGTCGCCCGGGGCATAGACCGCCTCGCCGCGCGGATGCACCACCTGCACGGGCGCCGCCTGCTGCGCGGCCTCGTCCTCGGCCGACTTGGTGGCGGCGGCGTCGAATGCGATGGTCGGCTTGGGATCGGCGAGGATCGGCGCCACCGCGGACTGCGCGAGCTCGATGGGGAACCCGGCCTCGGTGGCTTCCGCGACCAGTCGCGCGCGCATCGACGTGGGGTCGTCCGCGCGCAGCTCGATGGCCCCGCGGCCGACGCTCGCGAGGCGTGGGCCGGACTCGAAGCCCTCCGTGTTCGGCGGCACCGCGACCGCGCGGCGCGCGGCGGTCGAGAACGCATCGAAGTCCGCCGCCGCGACGATCGGCACGCCCACCACCAGCTCGGCGAGGAAGGCGTCCGTCCAGTCCCGCCAGCGCAGCAGCGCATCCGGGTCATGCACCGCGCGCAGCGCCTCGAACGACTCCCCGTCCAGCGCGTAGCGGGCCACCGTCGCGGGCTGCAGCTCGGCGATCGACTGCTTGTCGCGCACCAGGAGCGGCAGGCCCTCGATCTCGCCGCGGATGCGTTCGACGTAGTCGGCGTTCGCCGCGTAGATGCGAGGCGCGGCCTTGCGCGCCTCCACCTGGCGCTGTGCGGTGGCGGCGACGTCGGTGTCCGTGTACTCGAGCCGGTTGACGCGCCCGGCGGACGCGCGCTGCCCGACGTACTCGTGCGGGAAGGCGTCCGCGAGGGCGACGATCCCGCCTGCCACCAGCGCGAAGCACGCCACCACCAGCACGGCCGCCGCGTTGCGCTCCTCGCGCAGCCATGCCAGGAGCGGCGAGGTGCGCCGGGGGAGCTTCCGTCGGAGGCGGATTCGCCGTCCGGACCGGGGTGCACGGCCTTGGGTCTGTCCGAATGCCATGGGGCGCCGGAAACCGCGCGGGGCGGAAACCACCAAGTCTATCGGTCCCCGTGCAGGCCCCTGCCGCAGCCATCGTTACGATGCCCCGGTCCCGGCGGCCCGGCGACTCCTGCGATGCGATCGAACGCGTTTTATCGGCTGCTTCTGGTGTCCGTCTCGCTGCTCGTCGCCGCCGCGGTGACGGGCTGCGCGCCCGACGCCGCCTCGGACAACGTGCGCTGGTCGGGGGATCCGTTCTCCCCGTCGCTCGCGATGGAAGGCCGCACCGCGGACGCCGCCGTGGGCACCATGCGCGGCCCGGCGGCTGGCGTATCGACGCGCCCCCTGGCGGCGGCGAGCGCCCCGCGCTGGGTCGACGTGCCCATGGCGATCCGCAACGTGGCGGGGGTGTCCTTCATCGGCATCGACCGCGTCGACGTCGACGACCGAGCGTGCGTGGCGCGCACCGAGCGTCCCGACGGCCAGGATGGCACGGTGACGGTCCGCCGGCTCGCCGACGGCTCGCTCGAGTGCTCGGCGCAGCTGGCCTTCTCGCCCGGCCCCGACGATGCCCGCTTCGTCCGCGACCTCGAGCGCGAGCTGCGCCGCCTCGCGGCGATCAAGCGCCCGCAGTGACCGCGCCGGCCGGCCGCGCCGTGCTCGGCGCGAGCGCCCGCTCGAGCATGCGGGCGGCGCGCATCAGGCGGTCCTCCTCGAACGCATTCGCCTGCAGCTGCACGCCGATCGGCAGGTGGCGGCCGTCGCGCACGGCGTAGCCCGCGGGAAGCGACATGCCGCAGATCCCCGCGATGTTGGTGTTCACCGTGTAGACGTCGCAGAGGTACATCGCCAGCGGGTCGGCGTTGGCGCCGAAGCGGAACGCGGGCGTCGGCGTGGTGGGCCCGAGCAGCACGTCGCAGGAGGCGAAGGCGCGGTCGAGCTCCTCCTTGATGAGCCGGCGCACCTGGAGCGCGCGCTTGTAGTAGGCGTCGTAGTAGCCGCTCGACAGCATGTAGGTGCCGAGCATGATGCGCCGCTGGACCTCGGGCCCGAAGCCCTCCGCGCGCGTGCGCGCGTAGAGCGTGGCGAGGTCCTCGCCGGGGGCGAGCGTGGCGCGGTGGCCGTAGCGGATGCCGTCGTAGCGCGCGAGGTTGCTCGAGGCCTCCGCGGGCGCGATCACGTAGTAGGTGCTGATGCCGACGTCGGTGAGCGGCAGGTCGACCGGGTGCACGGTGGCGCCCATGGCGCGGAAGGCCTCTTCCGCCGCGGCGACGGCCGCATTCACCTCGGGATCGTTCGCGTCGCTCAGGTACTGGCGCGGAACGCCCACGCGCAGGCCCTCGATCGGCCGGTCCACCGAGGCGGCAAGCTGCGTGGGCGGTCGGTCGGCCACGGTGCTGTCGCGCGGGTCCACGCCGCTCATCGCGTCGTGCAGCAGCGCGGCGTCGCGCACGCTCCTTGCCATCGGGCCCACCTGGTCGAGGCTCGAGCCGAATGCCACGAGCCCCCAGCGCGAGATGCGGCCGTAGGTGGGCTTCAGCCCGACCACGCCGCAGAACGCGGCGGGCTGGCGGATCGAGCCGCCGGTGTCGCTGCCGATCGACGCCTGGCACATGCCCGCGGCCAGCGCCGCGGCGCTGCCGGCGCTGCTCCCGCCCGGCACGCGCGAGGTGTCCCAGGGGTTGGCGACCGGGCCCCAGCGGCAGTGCTCGCCGGAGGATCCCATCGCGAACTCGTCCATGTTGGTCTTGCCCACCACGATCGCGCCGGCGCGCTCCAGGCGCTCGACGGCGGTGGCGTCGAAGGGCGAGCGGTAGGTGCCGAGCATGCGGCTCGAGCACGTCGTGTGCCCGAAGCTCGTGGCCAGGTTGTCCTTCACGGCGACGGTCATGCCGGCAAGCGGCGGCAGCGGCCGGCCCGCGGCGCGGTCGCGGTCGACGGCGCGGGCGCGCTCCATGGCGCGTTCCTCGAACGTCTCGTGGAAGGCGTGGATGGCGCCGTCCTGCGCGCGCACGGCGCGGAACGCCTCGGCGCACACGGCCTCGGCGGACACCGCGCCGGACGCGACCGCGTCGCGCAGGGCGGTCATGTCGTCGTGGGCGGGCAGGGCCACGTCAGGATTCCTCCGCCAGCACCTTGGGCACGGCGAGGAAGCGTCCCTCGACCGCCGGAGCGTTCATGAGCACCGCCTCGATCGCAAGCGGCGCCTCGGGCACGTCGTCGTCGAGCCGGTTGTGGCTCTCGAAGGGGTGGGCCATGGGCTCCACGCCGGTCACGTCGAGGGCGTCGATGCGCGCGATGTGCGCAAGCACCGCGGCAAGCTGGCCCCGGTAGCGCTCGACCGCCTCGGGCGTGACCTCGAGCCGGGCAAGCCGCGCCACGTGGGCCACCTGCGCGGCGGTGAGCGGCGCGGGCTCGGCGTGTCCATGCGGGTCGGCGGCCATGGGACGGGGAAGTGTACGGACGGGCGCTATCTTCCCCCGCGCATGGCACGCAGCGAACTCGCCGCCGGCATCGACCTCGGCGGCACCAACATGACCGTCGGCATCGTCGACCGCAAGGGCCGCATCCACGGCCGCGCGCGCAAGAAGACCAAGGCCTTCGACGGCCGCGACTCGGTGCTGGAGCGCATCGAGTCGGCGGTGGCCGCCGCATGCGAGGACGCGAAGGTGCGCCCGGCCGACCTGGCCGCCGTGGGGATCGGCGCCCCGGGACCGGTCGACTTCGGGCGCGGCGTGGTGCTGGCCTCGGGCAACCTCGGCTGGAAGAACGTGGCGCTCGGCGAGCTGCTGCGCAAGCGGCTCGACGTGCCCGTCTACGTGGACAACGACGCGAACGTCGCCGCGTGGGGCGAGGCCACCGTGGGCGCGGGGCAGGGCTGCGGGTCGCTGCTTGCCGTCTGGGTCGGGACGGGCGTCGGCGCGGGCATCGTCGTGAACGGCGCGGTGTGGCGCGGCGACCTGCACACGGCCGGCGAGTTCGGCCACGTCATCGCCTATGCCGGCGGGCAGGCGGGCAGCCGAACCATCGAGGACTTCTGCAGCCGCACGGGCGTCGTGCGCACGCTGACGACGCTTGCGGGCCTGCACCCCGACTCTGCGTTCCACGAGGCGCTTGCGCGCCACGCCGCCGACGGCAAGGCGGGGCCGCTCGGGAGCGGCGCGATCTCCGCCTGCTACGAGGCCGGCGACCCGCTGGTGTGCGACGTGGTGCACGCGGCCGCGGACCTGCTTGGCCTCTCGATCGCCAACTGGGTCACCATGATGTCGATGCGCACCGTGGTGCTGGGCGGCGGGCTCACCGAGGCGATCGGCAAGCCCTGGGTGGACCGCGTCGAGTCAGCCATGCGCGCGCGGATCTTCCCGCAGGCGATTGCCGGCAAGGCATCCGTGCGCCTCACGAAGCTGCGCGACGAGGCCGGCGTCCTCGGCGCGGCGATGCTTGCCTGGGACGCGCTCGGCTGAGCCGGCGCGCCCCGTGGGCGGCGGTCACTTGCGGTCGTTGGCGGCCATCGCGGCACGGAAGGCGAGCTTCAGCGCCTCCATGTAGACCCAGACCAGCGTGACCATCAGGCCGTAGGCGAAGTACCACTCGTACTCCTTGCCCACGCGCGCGCCCACGGCGTTCTCGATCTCCTGGAAGTCGACGATGAGCCAGAGCGACGCGATCACCAGGATGGCGCCGTTGACGGCCAGCCCGATCCACGCGCCCTGGCCGCCCTGCATCGCGCTCTCCAGGCCGATGCCCGGGATCGAGATGCCCCAGAAGCCCAGGATGAACTGCGCCAGGTAGGTGAGCGCGATGCCGATCGTCAGCGTGGTGAGGACGGCCACGAACGTCTTGCCCGGCCGGATGAGCCCCGCGCGGTAGACGACCAGCATGGCCACGGTGATGGCCAGCGTGATGACGAAGGCCTGCAGCCCCAGGCCGCCGAGCGCGGTGATGCCCTTGCTCGCCAGCACCGAGTCCAGCAGCAGGGCCGTCACGCCGAGCATGGCGCCCTGGGTCACGCTGTAGAGCGGGGCGGCCCAGACCGCGCGCGCGGGGTTGCGCCACAGGGCGAAGAAGCAGACGAGGCTCGCCACGAGCGACGCGATCCACACCCCGATCATGGCGCCGGGGCCCACCGTGCGCACGAGCGCCGCGCCGCACAGGCCGCCGAGCACCGCGAGGGTGACCGCGAAGCCCGTCTTCTGGGCGACGCCCGCGACGGTGGCGGGATTGGCGACGGGACCGGCGTGGGCCTGCGCGACGAGCTGGTCGTCGGCGATCACGGGGTTGGACGAACGGAGGTTCAGCATGGCGGGGGATTGTAGTCCGCCCGCACCGCACCGTCCGCCGCCGCGCCCGCCCCGGGCGCCGGGCGCCGGGCTCAGAGCACCTCGGCCGCCAGGCTCGCCAGTTCGCTGCGCTCGGTCTTCGAGAGGGTGACGTGCCCGGCGATCGCCTGGCCCTTCATCCGCTCGATGGCGTGCGCGAGGCCGTTGGACGCCGCGTCGAGGTAGGGGTTGTCGATCTGCCCGATGTCGCCGCAGAGGACGATCTTGGTGCCGTCGCCGACGCGGCTGACGATCGTCTTCACCTCGTGCGGGCTCAGGTTCTGCGCCTCGTCGACGATCATGAACTGGTGCGGGATGCTGCGGCCGCGGATGTAGGTGAGGGGCTCCATCACGAGCTTGCCGGTCGCCATGAGCTGGTCCATCCGCTGCTCGGCGCTCTTGCTGTCGGCCTCGCCGTGGCCGCCCGACCGGGTGGAGAGCAGGTACCCGACGTTGTCGAACACCGGCTGCATCCACATGGAGAGCTTCTCGTCCTTGTCGCCGGGCAGGTAGCCGATGTCGCGCCCGAGCGGCATGATGGGTCGCGCCACCAGCAGCTTGTCGAGGCGCTCCTCCTTCAGGACCTTCTGCATGCCCGCCGCGATCGCCATCAGCGTCTTGCCCGTGCCCGCCGGGCCGATCAGGGTGACCAGCTTGACGTCGTCGTCGAGGAGCAGGTCGAGCGCCATGGTCTGCTGCACGTTGCGCGCCATCACCCCGTACACCGGCTTGCGCGGCCCGGTGACCGGGATCAGGTGGCCGGTGTTCCCCAGGACCCG
Organism: Phycisphaerales bacterium; assembly: GCA_046096165.1. Taxonomy (GTDB): domain Bacteria; phylum Planctomycetota; class Phycisphaerae; order Phycisphaerales; family SM1A02; genus UBA966. Next base: position 6,154 of record JBJTJU010000285.1, read on the forward strand.
CGCCAGCCCGGTGTGGCCCGGGTCGGCGGCGTCCGCCAGGATGACGAACTGGTTGGGCACCAGCGCCTCGGCCTCCACGGCCGCGCCGTCGGGCGTGCTGCCCGGCACGCCCTCGAGCGCGGCGCGCGGCAGCTGGCGCTCCTGGTAGAGGGAGTCGATGACGTCGGTGGGCACCTGCATGGTGCAGAAGCCCGAGTGCAGCCAGTCGGCATCGACGCGGTCGGCCTCGAAGTCCTCGCAGGCGATCCCCAGCGCATCGCACTTCACCCGGGCGTTGATGTCCTTGGTGATGAAGATGGTGCGCAGGCCGCGCGCGTTGAGGCTGGCCGCGACGCCGAGGATCAGGTTGTCGTTCTTGTCGAGCTCCAGCGAGCGCTCGCCGGCCATGGGCTCGACCCGCGCCACGCGGATGGTGCCTCCCTGCTCGTTCCAGCGCACGCCCTCGAAGAGGTGGCCGAAGCCGCGCAGCTTGTCCAGCGACCGGATCACCTGGCGCGAGTTGCGGCCGGTCTCGGCTTTGTTCTTCTTGAACTTGTCGAGCTCCTCGATCACCGTCAGCGGGATGACGACCTCGTGCTCCTCGAACTTGAAGATCGACTGCGGGTTGTGCAGCAGCACGTTCGTGTCGAGCACGAAGTGCTTCCTGGCGGGCGGCGCCTGGTGGGCGGCCGAGGTGCTTCGGGTGGCGGACGCGTCGCGTGCGGAGGGAGTGGTCAACGCGCGATCCTCGGGATGGCGGGGCTCCATGCCCCATGGGTGCGTGCCCGCGGCTGAGGGCCCGTCGTGCGCTTCCGTGCGGCACGCGGGAGGCGGCATCCACAGGGTGCGATCCGCGTCCGCGCGCGTCAAGGGCTTTCCGGACGGTTGAACGCTACCCTTCCGCCCCATGCCCCGCCCGCCCGACCGCCGGCCCCGCCCCAAGGCTCCCCTCGGACGGTCGCGGGGCTTGCGCCGCGCGAGCCCCGCGCGGCCATCGACGGTCGGGGCGCTCGCGGAGGCCATGGACCGCGTGGCGCCCGCCCGGCTGGCGGAGCCGTGGG
>JBJTJU010000286.1:0-4695 GCA_046096165.1 Phycisphaerales bacterium
GCACCACCAGCGCGGCAAGGATGGCCATGATGGTGACGGCCACGATCAGCTCCACGAGCGAGAAGGCGCGGCGGCGGACGCGGCATGGGCGGCGGTGGCGGTGGGCGCGGCGGCTTCGGCGGCGGCGGCTTCGGCGGCGGCGGACCGCGGCCCGGGGGCACCAACCGATGAGTCGCGCACGCGGCAGCGTCGTCGTGGTCGTGGTCTGGTCGGTGGCGATCGCCGCCGTGATGGTGGCCGCCACGCAGATCGTCTCGTACCGGCAGGCAGTGGTCGGGCGCGAGTCGCTCGCCCGCGTCGAGGCCCGCTGGGCCGCACGCGCGGGACTCGAGCAGATGATCGCGCTGATGGAATTCCACGCCGCCGCGCCAAGCCCCGACGACCCGCTCGCGGTGGTGCGAAGCATGGAGGAGATGGCGCTCGGCGAGGTGGCGACCGGCACCTGGTCGATCAGCCACTTCAACGACGGCGTCGAGTGGGCGGGCCCGCGCGACGAGGGCGCCAAGCTGAACATCAACGTGGCGACGCGGGCGCAGCTGGCGAACGTACCGGGAATGAGCCCCGACGTCGTCGACGCCATCGTCGACTGGCGCGACACGAACGACAACGTCGAGGGGCTGGGCGCCGAGAGCGACTACTACACCAACCGCTCGATGGGATACCGGCCCCGCAACGGCCCGTTCCGCAGCCTCGCCGAGGTGGAACTGGTCGCCGGCTGCTGGCCGAAGTACCTCCGCGGCGAGGACTGGAACCTGAACGGCCGGCTCGACCCGAACGAGGACGACGGGCCGCGGTCGTTCCCCGACGACAAGCCCGATGGCCGGCTCGACGCGGGCTGGTCGCAATACCTCACCGCGGTCTCGCGGCAGTCGCCCATGTCCCTGAGCGGCAACGAGAAGTTCCGCCTCGGCGGCGCCGACCCGGACACGCTGATGAAGGCGACGGGCGTCGACGACGCGCAGGCGAAGGCGCTCATCGCGTGGGCGGGCCAGGGGTCGAACCGGCCGGAGATGCTGCTGGCGACGCCGCTCAGCCAGCTGGCCTCGGGCCAGCAGGGACAGGGGTCCAATGCGCGCGGCGGCTCCGGGAACGCGCGCGGCGGGAGCGGCGGCGGTGGCGGCGGTGGCGGCGGCGGCGGGTCCGGCGGCGCAGCGCTCGGCACGGGCTCCGAGTCGGGCGGCGCTCGCTCAGGCGGGTCCGCGCGGGGCGGCGCGTCGGGCGGCGCGGCGGGCGGGGCCGGCGCGGCCGGCGGCCAGCAGGGGTCCAGCGGCCGCTCGAGCGGCGGCGGCGGCGCAGGGACCGGTGCCGACGGGCGCGCGGCGGTGCGCGACCTCGACGCGGCCCAGCTGCGCGGCATCCTGCGCGAGGCGAGCAACGACAACTTCGCGCAACGCGTGCAGGGGCGCGTCAACATCAACACCGCGCCCGCGGCGCTCCTCAAGGACGTCATGCAGATCGACCCTCGGGTGGCCGACGCGATCGTCGCACGGCGCAACTCGAGCCCGCGCGGCATCGTCAGCATCGCGGACCTGCAGGGCATGTCCGGGCTGACGCCGGCGCTCCTCACCCAGATCGCGCAGCAATGCGACGTGACGAGCAGCGTGTATACCGTCACGAGCCGCGGTCGCTCGGCGTCGACCGGCGCCGAGGTCGAGATCGAGGCCGTGGTCGACCGGTCGACGTACCCGGCGACGATCGTCTCCTACCGCGAACGCTGAGCGACCCCCCGATGGCACTGAAGCGCACGAAGGAACCGCAGGCACCCGCGCGCGACGAGCGCACGGTGGCCGTGATCCGGCCCGTGCCGGCGGGGTTCCGGGCGCTGGCCGCGCGGGCCGCCGGCCGCGGCATCGAGGTCGCCGGCACCGAGGACTTCGGGGCCGGCGACGGCCGCATCGCCGCGTGGGTCGACGCGACCCGTGCGGCGCGGGCGGTCGTCGCGCTGCCGGCGGGCAGCTGCGTGGTGCGCGCGGTCCAGCTGCCCGCGGCCGCCGAGGACCGCCTGGCGAGCGCCCTGGAACTCAACGCCAACTCGTTCGTCCTGGGGCGCAGCCCGCGCTGGCGCGTGGCGGCGGCGCTCCTGCCCGCGGATCCCGCCGCCGAGGTGCGCACCGGGGTCGTGGCGGAGTGGCCCGAGGAGGAACTTGCCCCCGAGGTGCCCGAGGCGCCGCGGGACGGCGTCGCGCGTTCCTTCGCGCCCGACGTGGCCGCCCTCGCGGCGCTCGCCGCGTTCGCCGAGGACCCGCTGGTCGCGGTCGATGCCGGTGCGGGCGCGGTGACCGCGTGCGCGCGCACGTCGAAGGGCATGCTCGTGCGCGCCTTCCGCGCCGGCGGCGAGGGCGAGCCGATCGGGCGCAACGACGTCGAGCGCGCCGTCGGCGAGGCCTGCGTCCACGCGGGCGTGCCGGCGGACGAGACGGTGCGGCTGGCGCAGCGCGCAGGCGACGCCGCGGAGCCCGTGCTCGGCGGCGGCTTCGGGGCGACGTCCGCGGACGTTGCCCGGCTGTCGGCCGCGGTGCGCTGCGCGGCGCGCGGCGCCGATGCGGCGGCCTGGTGGCGCGAGCACGGGATCGACGCGGGCACGGCGCTCGCGGCGCTCGGTCCCGTGGCCGCGCTCACGCGCCTGCTGCCAGACGACCCCGGCGCGTCGCCGGACCGGATCGGCGCGGTCCTCAACCGCCTGGCGCGACCGTCGTCGGCACGGACGCTGCTCGTGGCGAGCCTGGCCACCATCGTGCTGGCACCGCCGGCGTTCGAGGGGATCCGGCTGCTCCTCCTGCGCTGGAAGCTTCCCGACCTGGCGGAGTACCGCAAGGCCGAGGAGGCCGATGCCAAGCGGCAGGCGCTCTACCGCGTGCTGTCGCGGCAGTCGTCGTCGATGACGAAGACGCTGTCCGACCTGGCGTGCGCGACGCCCGACGGCGTCGAGGTCGACTTCATCAACCTCGCGCAGGGCGCGCGCGGGCTGGGCATCTCGGTGCGCGGCAAGGCCCGGCCCGCGGGCAACCGGCCGGGCAGCGAGGTGCTGATCGACTTCGAGCGGCAGCTGCGCGAGACCGGCGCGTTCGAGGGCATCGCCCGCAGCTCCGAGGCGCCCGATGCGCGCGGCTACCTCGACTACAGCGTGTCGGCGACCGCCATCCGGCCCACCGTGATGGTGTCGCTGCCGGAGGAACTCGACTACGCGAAGACCTCGATGCGCGAGCGTCGCTACGGCCCGCCGCCGGCGGATGTCGACGCCGAGGCCTCGGGCATCGCCCCGCGGGACGCGTCGCGCGCCGGATCGGGCGCCCGGACGGAGACCGCGGGCGAAACGACGGGCGCGGACGATGCACCTGCTGCGGCGCCTGCCGCGCCGGCACCGCGGAGCGAGCCGGCGGCCACCGCGACGGCCGCCACGCGCGAACCGGCACCGCCCGCGCCCCCGTCCAAGTCGGCCGACTCCACCGCGGCCGCGCGTCCCGCCGCAGGCGAAGACGCGGCACCGACCGGCCGCGCGGCGCGCGGCTCCTCCGGATCGACGCGGTCGGGCGGCCTGGCCACCCGCGGCAACCCCGGCGCGGCAAGCGAGCCCGACCCGCTGCCGCCGCCGCTCACCTCCAACGAGATCGACAAGATGACCAAGCAGGAGGCGCAGGACGCACTGGCGAAGGTCGCGAAGGCGCGCCAGCGCGCCGACATCGACGAGGACGTGCAGCAGCGCCTGCGCGGCGAGTTCAACCTGCTCCTCGAGCGCTGCAAGAAGCCGTGACCCACCGATGACCGACCTCCCCACCGCCGTCCCCGACGCCGCCGCCGCGAAGCCGCGTGCGCGGTCGCTGCGCGCGCAGGGCGCCGACCTGCGGGCCCGGTTCGATGCCCTGCCCTCGCGCCAGCGGTGGCTCGTGGTGGCGGTGCTCGCGGTCGCGGGCTACCTGGTGGTGGACGAGTACGTGTGGAGCTGGTCGCGTGCGTGGCAGGCCGAGAGCGTGCAGATCGAGGCCGCGCTGCGCCGTGGTGCGGCGCGCCGCGCCCCCGCCTCCGTCGACCTCGCGCGCGCGGTGGCGACGTTCGGGGCGGTCGAGCCGCCGGCGGACGCCGCGCGCGGGCGCGAGGAGCTCGCGCAGGCCATCGAGGACGTGGCGAAGGCGCACAAGGTGGCCGGCTACAGCTACGAGGTGCGCGTGGGCCCACGCGTGAAGGACCCGGACGCCGCGGTGCTGGCGCCGGCGATCGAGCGCATCCAGGCCGAGGTGCGCTTCGACACCACCGCCGACGAGCTGCCGCGCATCGTCGCCGACCTCGAGGCCCACCCGGCGATCGAGGCGATCAGCGCACTGCGCATCCAGCGCAACGACCAGGCGCGCAAGATGAACGTCCAGGCCACCATCGAGGCATGGGTGGTCGCCGGCCGCGGCAGGAGGGACCGGTGAACCTGCGCCTCACGCTGCCGAGCGGCGTCCGCTGGTCGCCCGTGCTGGTGGCCGGGCTTGCCTGCGCCGCGCTCGCCGCGGCGACGGTGGTCACGTACGCGGTGCCGATCCTCGTCAGCGCGTTCATGCCCGGCTCGCGCGCCGACGAGGTGGACACGATCAAGCCGCTGCTGGCGCGCCACGACGAGCAGCGCTCGACGAACGAGGCGCGCTTCGAGGGACGATCGCTCTTCTTCCCGCCGTCGGACTGGAAGCGGAAGATCCCGCCGCCGCCGCCCCCGCC
>JBJTJU010000287.1:0-4506 GCA_046096165.1 Phycisphaerales bacterium
TGCCTCAATCGCGGCCTTGCGAAGCGGGCGGGGGAAAGGGAATCGACGGTGCCCGACCCCGCCGGGGGCCGGCCAGCGCGAAGCTCGAACCCCAAGCGTAGGTGGGTTCGCCTGCCGTCGATCCCGGCCTTCCACTCAGAGGAGGCATGGCCATCGTCGCAGCATTGAGGGGCGATCCCTTGGGGTTCGCATCGGTTCGAGCACATAGGCGCCGAACCTGCTCCCGAGGGGGTCGGACCCCGTCGATTCCGGATGCAGTCTAGCCCCGCCCGAGGCCAAGGCGAGCAAGCGATGCCGGAAGTTGCGATGTGTAGAGCGCGAAGGTCCGATCAAGTGCGTCCGGGATCGTCCGCACCTCGCCGATCACGCTCATGAAGTTGGTGTCGCCGGACCAGCGCGGCACCACGTGGCCGTGCAGGTGCTCCGGAAGGCCTGCGCCGCCGGCGGCACCGAGGTTGATTCCCGCATTCATCCCCTGCGGCCGCAGGGCGTGCTGGCAGAGGTCCATCGCCAGTTCCATGAGCCGCCAGAAGTGCGCGCGGTCGGCCGGCGCGTAGCGGTCGATCGAGGGCTGCGGTTCCCCCAGCGCCACGAGCAGGTGGCCGTTGGAGTAGGGGAAGCGGTTGAGGAGCACCATGCCGCGGTCGTCGCGGTGGATCACGTGCTGCGACTCGTCGAGGTCGGGCCGGGCCCAGTAGGCGGCCAGGAAGTTCGGCAGGCCGGTCGGGGCCATGGCCCCGGCCTCGGTGGCCTTGGCCTCGAGGTCCCGCAGGTACGCCATCCTCCACGGGGCCCACAGTGCGGCGTGCATCGGGGGAATGCTACCCCTGCCCGGACCGTGGTCACCGATAATGACGACGCTCCTAACCCGTGGCGCGGGCCGCACTTGCGTGGGACGTTGCGCATCGCTTCGCGGACCCGGCGCGTTGATCGCTGTCGGAACGCGACTTAGGAACGTCCGACAATCCCCGGCATTTGTTTGACTCCCCTCGGATCGGGGTTATGTTCGGGGTCAATCAGGAGGGAAGCCGTGAGTTGTTCAATCGAGAGAGAGGAAGAGGAAGGAATTGGCGGTGCCGCATCCCGGCCTGCCTCGGGGATCCGTTCCATTGCCGACGGCTTCGGGGAGATCTACCCCCAGCTTCGCTCGATGGCATCGACCCTGATGCGCCAGGAGCGCGCGAGCCACACCCTGCAGCCGACCGCCGTGGTGAGCGAGGCGTTCCTGCGCCTGGCGCACCGTGACCCGTCCGAGTTCGCCTCGTCGGCCAACCTGCTCGCGGTCGCGTCGCATGCGATGCGCTGCGTGCTCGTCGACCATGCGCGGTCGCGCGCCGCCACGAAGCGCGGTGCCGCGCGCCGCACCGGCGACGGTGCGCTCGCCTTCATCCCGGACGAGCGCCTGCGCCCCGAGGACATCATCGCCATCGACGAGGCCCTCGTCGAGCTCGCCTCCGTCGACGAGCGCGCCGCGCGCGTCCTGGAGTGCAAGGTGTTCGGCGGCATGACCAACCCGGAGATCGGCGATGCGCTCGGCGTGTCGCGCCCGACCGTGAACCGCGACTGGCGGTTCGGCCGCGCGTTCCTCGCCCAGAAGCTGGGCATGGAGCTGGCCGACCTCGACGAGTCCGACGAGCGCCTCGGCGCGGGAGCCCTGACGACGGCCGGCTGACCGGCCGCCGCGGAACCGAAGACCAGAGATGCGCGACGAGACGCCCCGCAGTTCCGACCGGCCGGCAGTTCCCGCGGCACACGCGTCGGACGCGGCGTCGGTGCGCCTGCGCCGTGCCCGCGCGATCTTCACCTGCGCCTGCGACTTCCCCGCCGTGGAGCGACGTGCCTTCGTGGCCGACTCCTGCGGCGACGACGAGTCCCTGCGCGCGTTCGTGATGCAGCTGCTTGCCGCCGACGAAGGCGCGGGCGAACTGGCCTGGGATGCCGGCGAATCCGCCGACGTCCCGGTGCAGCGCGCCCCGACGCTTCCCGCCGGCTACGACGTGGTGCGCGAGCTGGGCCGCGGCGGGTCGGGCCTGGTGCTCCTCTGCCGGGAGCGCTCCTCGGGCGACCAGGTCGCGGTCAAGGTCCTCGATGGTGCGACCGCGGGCCGTTCCGCCGTGGCGCGGTTCCGCCGCGAGTGGCGGCTGCTGTCGTCCCTGAGCCACCCCGCGCTCGTCGGCCTGCGCGCCGCCGGCACGTCCGAGGGCGGCACGTCGTACCTGGTGATGGACTACGTGGCCGGCACCGACATCCGCCGGCACTGCCGCGGCGCGCGCGTCTCGGCGCCCGACCGCCTGCTCATGCTCGCGCACGTGGCCGAGGCGCTCGGCGTCGTGCATGCGCGCGGCATCGTGCACCGCGACGTGAAGCCCGCGAACATCCTGGTCGGCCGCGACGGCATGCCGAAGCTCATCGACTTCGGCGCCGCCCGCGTCTCGCACGGCGAGATGCGCTCCGGCGACGGCAACACCGTCACCGGGCAGATCGTCGGCACGCTGGCCTACCTGAGCCCGGAGCAGGCCGGCGGCCACGCACGCCGCGCCGACCGCCGCTCGGACCTCTACCAGCTGGCGGTGGTGGCCTACGAACTGCTCGCCGGCCGGATGCCGTATGACCTCGACGGACTGACGTCGGCCGAGGTGCTGCGCGCGATCGTCGCGGCGCCTGCCCTGCGAATCGACGAGGCCGGCGCCGTGCCCGCGGGCCATGCGGCGTGCGCGTTCTTCGTGCGTGCGCTTGCCAAGGACCCGGCCGACCGCCACGCATGCGCCGAGGACATGGCCGCCGAGCTGCGTGCCGTGGCGAGCGCGATCGCGCCGCACTGAGCGTGCCGCGACGGGCGTGGCCCGCGCGCCTCCAATGAGACCGAGTTGATTGACGGTGGCGAGCCCCGGCCGCTCAGGCCGTGAGCCGCACCGTGAGCCGCGCGCCGCCCGTGAGCCGCGCGTTGATCCGCATCGGCGCGTCGCCGAGCCGCAGCCGCATGCGCCTCGGGCCGCTCGGGCCCTCGCGGTCGGCGATCGGCAGGTCGAGCGAGTCGCTCGCGTGCACGAAGCTGCCGGGGGCCAGGACGTGCGCCAGCTCCACCGTGCCGCCGCCCGCACCCGGCTCGATCACCAGCTCGACCTCGACGGACTCGCCCACCGTGGCAGCGGTGCACTCGTCCTCCAGGACGAGCATGTGCGCGTCCCGCACGTCGAAGCCACCCGCGCGGTCCGCGTCGGGGCGGAACCACTCGTGGTCGCACTCGGCCGAGGGGCCGTAGCGCAGGCGCGCGCAGGCGAAGGTCGGGGATGCCGACAGGCGTGGATGCAGGGAGAGCATCGGCGGGGGAGTCGGGACGGACCGGGAAGGGGGCCGGGCGTCCGGGAAGGGAAGGCCGTCGAACTGCTCGTCGGCCATCCGATGAGGCGCAATCGGCGCCCGATCCGGCTCACGGCCGGGGGGCGGAATCCCCCGGGGGCATGCGCCAGCTGCGCCGCAGGGGGGCTTTTTCCTCCCGAAAACCCCCTTCGGCGGCGGCTTCCACGCGCCCGGACCAGACGCGGGCCCCCGGATAGGCGGTCCAGGTGCCGGGGTTTCGCATGGCCACCTCGCGCAGGCCGGTGGTGCGCAGCGTCCAGCCCTCGAGCGGGCGGACGACGTCGTCGTCGGCGGGGCGCGGGGTGCCGGCGGGCACGTCGTTCGCGGTGGCGGCCGCGCGCAGCCGGTCGCGCACCCGCCGCAGCGCCGGCAGGTCCTCGAGCACGATCTCGGAGCCGACCGTGCGGCGGTCGCCGCTCCACCAGAACTCGACGCGTCGCCGCACCGCATCGCCTTCGAGGAGCTCGACCGCCACGCCCATGAGGAGCGGACCATCCTTCGACTCGGCGTCGTCGGCGATGCGCGGGTCGAAGGCGAAGGTGACCGGCCGCTCGTCGTCGGCCCATGCCGTGACCGGAAGCGCGAATGCGCGCGCGGCCTGCTCGCGCAGCGCGTCGCTGTCGACGGGAACCGGGCGACCCGCGTCGAGCGGCGCGAGCGTTCGAGCCACCTCGACCGCGCCGTCGGCGCGCCATGGGCCGAACCCGCCGGCCTCGTCGGGGTGGCGCGTCTGGACCTCGATGCGCGCGGCGAGGCGGCCGTCCGCGCCCGGCGGCGGCAGCGTGAGGAGGAACGCGCGGTCGACCCAGTCGCTCCAGCGCGCGGACTGGCCTGCGAGCCACGTGCCGTCGCCGCCCGAGACGCGCACCCGCCACTCCGCGCCCCGGCCCGGGGCCCAGCTCCACGCCGACGCGGAGACCGGCTCGCCGTGCGGCCACGCGGCAGACGTGCGCACCTCGAGCCACGTCGGCATCGCGGCGAGTGCCCGCGCGCGCCGGGCGTCGAAGGCGCGCCGTGCCTCGGTGCGCACCGTGGCCAGGGCGTGCGGATCGTCGGCGGTCACCAGGAACTCCACGGGATCGCACCCGGCGAGCGCCGAGAGCGTCCGTGCGCGCGGGTCGGTGGCGGGAATCGGCACGCCGGCAC
>JBJTJU010000288.1:0-2912 GCA_046096165.1 Phycisphaerales bacterium
CCAGTAGACGAGCGGCGGCTTCTCGTAGAAGCGGAACCCCGCCAGCCGCAGCGACAGCCAGTCGCCGCTCTCCACCATGGCGGCCGGGATGATGCCGTAGCGGGCCTCGTCGGGCACCTGCATCGGGCGCACCCCGAGGAACAGCACGCCCACCACGAGGAAGGCGGCGATCGCGACGAACCAGCCCTTGCGGGCGGTCACTTCTGCTGGGCGGCCTGCTCGGCCTTGAGGCGGCGCAGCGCCTCGTCGGTGGCGCGCTCCATCTGCTGCTGGGTGAGCTGCTGGGGCGCCTTCGAGTCGTCCTTGGCGAGCTCGTCGCTCGCGTCCTTCATGCCCTTCTTGAACTCGGTGATGGACTTGCCGATGTTCCGGCCCACCGACGGCAGGCGGCTCCCGAAGAGGAGCAGGCCGATCACCCCGATGATGACGAGCTCGGTGGTGCCGAGGCCGAACAGGCCGAGGAGGGCGGGGGCGACGGTGGTCATGGGGCGAAGTGTATCGGATTTCTGCACGAAATCCCCGTTGGACGCCGACGTTCCCCCCATGCACGGACGCATCCAGGACTGTGGCATTGGCTCCCGCCCCTCGACCGCGCGCCGCCTCCGCCGCGCGCGTTCCGGTGCCGCGCTCGCCGCGGCCGCGGCGCTCTCGGCCGCGACGGCGATCTTCCTCGGCGGCTGCGAGACGCCGGCGAAGCCCGCGCCGGAGATCGACCCCGACTTCCAGCTGCCTGCCGGCGAGCACGGCCTGCGCAAGGTGCCCGAAGGGCAGCACCCGGACCTCTCCGACGCCTTCGCCGCGAAGGACGCCGCGTTCGGCCGCGCGCTCGACCTGAGCATCGCCTGGTTCGACACCGGCACCAGCCGCTCGGCGTACTCGACGCAGCAGCTCGGGCCCGTTGCCGAGGTGGTGCCCGACCACCGCACCGCCGCGGCCACCGTGCGTGCGTTCAAGGAGCTGCTTGCCTCGAGCAAGGACGCGGCCGCGTTCCAGAAGGCCGTCGCCGAGCACTTCGACGTCTGGCAGACCCGCGGCTACGACGACAAGGGCACCGCGCTCTTCACCGGCTACTTCTCGCCCGAGATCAAGGCGAGCATGGTGCGGACCGACACGTTCAAGTACCCGCTCTTCCAGGCGCCCAAGGACCTGGTGAAGGACTCGCAGACCGGCGAGCCCCTCGGGCGGCGCGCGAAGGACGGCTCCATCGTGCCGTGGCCGTCGCGCAAGGAACTGCTGGCCGGCGGCGAGTTCGCGGGCACGGAGCTGGTGTGGCTGGCGAGCGCCTTCGACGCCTATGTCTGCGAGGTGAACGGCAGCGCCAAGCTCATCATGCCCGACAACTCGGTGAAGTACGTGGGCTACGCGGGCAAGACCGGCCGGCCCTACGTGGGCCTGGGCATGAGCCTGGTGCAGGACGGCGTCATCACGCGCCGCGAGCGCAACCTCGGCACCATCGAGCGTCTCTACCAGCGCGACCCCGAGCTGGTGCAGAAGTACATCGACCGCAACGAGAACATGGTCTTCTTCGCGATGTACGACGGGAAGAGCTGGCCGCAGGGCTCGCTCGGCGTGCCGGTCACGTCGTACGCCACGCTCGCCACCGACAAGCGGATCTTCCCGCGCGGCCTGGCGATGCTCGTCGACACGCAGACGGCCGACTACGCGGGCAAGATGCGCGACTGGCGGCGCTTCATGCTCGACCAGGACACCGGCGGCGCCATCCGGGCCGCGGGCCGCGGCGACATCTACATGGGCGTCGGCGCGGCGGCACGCGTGCTTGCCGGCAACCAGTACGCCGACGGCACCTTCTACTACTTCGTGCTGAAGCCCGAGTTCGTCGACCGCTTCGCGCCCCCGGGGCCGAAGTCGGGCGGCTGAACCGGCGACGGAACGGTCGACTGAACTGGCGACTTCGGCGAGTCGAAGGGCGGCGGGCCGGAGAATCCGCGACCCACGTCCCATGCGAACCGCGCGAAACCGGCCGGCGCCGCGCGTGGACGGGAGTGCTCGCGCAGCTCGGGCGAGAGCGACCGCATCGCCGCCACCTCCCGCTCGAAGCGCCGCTCGTCCAGCGTGACCAGCGCCACGCCGGCCGCGACACCAACGATCCACGCTGGCACCGCGGCCCATGCCGTGCGCCGCAGCGTCCGCCAGTCCGAGGCATACGCAGCGGGCGGCTCGAACGGCGCGCCGCATTCCGGGCACCGGGCACGCGCCGCGTCGTAGCCGCAGCACGGGCAGCGCCCCGCGCGGAAGCGCCGCTCCGGCAGCCAGTGTTCGAACATCGCTTCCGGCACGTCGATTGCGGCACCCATCGGGAGCACCGCGAGCATCGCGACCGCCGCGGCCGCCGCCACCACCGCCCACGGCACCGGCGCGCCGCCGAAACCGCCGACCAAGCCCCGGCACACCACGGTGGCCGCCGCGGCGTAGGCGACGAGTGCCAGCACGATCGCCGCACGCCAAGCGAGGACGGCAAGGGCTGGTGCGGTCGGCGTGGGCATTGGGGCCAATCGTAGGAGCCAATAGGATCCGCATCCGGCGTGCTCGCACTCGACCTCCACGACGTCACCAAGACCTACCGCGGCCGCGTGCAGGCATTGCGCGGCGTGTCGATCTCGGTGCGCGAAGGGGAGATCTTCGGGCTGCTCGGCCCGAACGGCGCCGGCAAGAGCACGCTGGTGAAGATCGTGATGACCGTCGTGCGGCCCACCTCCGCGCGCGGCACCGTGCTCGGTGCGCCGATCGGCACGCAGGACGTCCTGGAGCGCGTGGGCTACCTGCCGGAGCACCATCGCTTCCCGCCGTACCTGACCGGCCGACAGGTGGTCGACTTCTTCGGTGCGCTGTGCAAGGTGCCGCGCGCGGTGCGCCGCCCGCGGACGGATGCGCTGCTCGGCCTCGTCGGCATG
>JBJTJU010000289.1:0-4418 GCA_046096165.1 Phycisphaerales bacterium
TCGCGGAACGGCGCCAGCACCTCGGCGTCGCCGCGCTCGGCGGCGAGCGTCGCCTCGGCCTTCGCCAGTTCGTCTTCCCAGCGCCGCACCTGCACCATGAGGGCCGCATCGCGGGCGTGACCGCCGCTCTGGAGCTTCCGCGCACGCGCGGCCAGCGCGGCGACCCAGCGCACGAGCGACGGCAGCGACTCCCGCGGGACGTTCGCCACGCTATCCACGGGGGCCAGCCGGCGGAGCTGCGCCCAAATGTCGGCGACGGAGTCGCTCCACGACGCGGGAATGCTTCCCTCGAGCGCGCGGTGCACCTCGACCGCCTGGCGGTGGATCGCCTCGCTCGCGCGGACGATTTCCGCGGCGAGCTCCGGCAGCCGCGCGGCCTCGCGGTCGGCGCGCGCCTCGAACGCCGCGGCATCGCGCACCGCCGGCATGCCATCGACGAAGGCATGCGACGCCAGTGCGAGCCGCAGCGCCTCCACGAGCGACGCGCGCCCTGCCCCCGTGGCCGCCAGGCATGCCATCACCGCGTCGTCGGCGCCGGGGGCGTACTCAAGGTGGTGCGAGAGCTCCCCGGCCCGCGCCAGTGCGTAGAGCCGGCGCAGGCCCCGTGCCGTCGCGCGCTCGGCGGCGCCGGGATCGTCGAAGAGCTCGGCGCGTGCCGACGTGCCGCGGTCGGCCAGGCCGGGCCACGCCACGACGCGTCGGCCGTCGGCAAGGAATGCCTCGACGCGCTCGGGAAGCGGCTCGATGGCCCAGGTGTCCATGTCGGGGCCCGGCCACGCGGATCCGAAGGCCTCGCGCACGTCCTGGGCCCGTGAGGCGGCGCGCCGGGGGGCGAGGTCCCGCCGCAGCGCCGCAAGGTCATCGCCGCGCGCGATCACCGCGCCGTCCGGCCCGGTGACCTCGACGTGCATGCGCAGGTGTGCGGGCAGATGCGCGGCATCGAGCATCTCGGGTCGGATCTCGGTCGCACCCACCGACGAGAGGTACCCCGCAAGCGCGTCGACGAGCCGCCCGTCGCCGAAGGGGAGCGTGGCGGCCGCGTCCTCGGCAAGTTCCCGAAGCGGGAAGAAGCGGGTGCGCAGCGCCTTGGGCAGCGTCCGGACGAGCGCCTCCACTTTCTCCGGAAGCAATCCCGGCACCAGCCACTCGAACCGCTCGGCGTCCGCCTCCCACAGCCGCTCGAGCGGCACCGTGACGTGGACGCCGTCGGTCTGCGCGCCGGGCTCGAGCGAGTAGCGAAGCGGCAACGCCCCGGCCGCGCCTGCCCCGAGCGCATCGGGAAAGCGCGCGGCCAGGTCCGGGTCCGGCGCGTGCGCCAGCAGGTCGCCGTCGCGCATGAAGAGGAGCCGCGGGTCGCGCGACTCGGCCTGCCGGCGCCAACGCTCGAAGCTCGGCAGGCTGTGCACCTCGGCCGGTACGCGCGCGTCGAAGAAGGCGAAGACGGCTTCCTCCTCCACCAGCAGCCCGCGCTCGCGGCGCTTGGCCTCCATGGCCTCGATGCGCGCGCGCAGCTCCCGGTTGTGGCGGACGAACGGGGCGTCCAGGCCGCAGTCGCCCTCGACGAGCGCGGCCTGGATGAAGATGTGGCGGGCTTCGACGGGATTGACCGGCCCGTACGGCACGCGCCGGCGCGGCACCACCGTCAGTTCGCCGAACTGGACGCGTTCCCAGGCGGCCACCTGCCCGCGGGCGCGCACCCAGTGCGGCTCGCTCTGGATGCGGCGCACCAGGTGCGGCGCGACGCGCTCCACCCAGTCGCCCTGCACCTTGCCCAGGACGCGGCCGAAGCGCCGCGATGTCTCGACCACCTCGGCCGCCACGACCCACGCCGGTCCGCGCCGGGCGAGCGACGACCCCGGGAACGCGGCGAAGCGCGCCCCGGAGGCGGTGCGGTAGTCGCCCTCCTCGGTGCGGAACCCGACCTGCGACACGAACCCCGCGAGCGCGGCGCGGTGCACGCGAGGTGCGTCGCTCGATTCCCCGAGCGGCGGGATGCGCGCGCGCAGGCGTTCCTCGAGCATGGTGCGCACCTGGTCGTGGAGGTCGGTCCACTCGCGCATGCGCTGGTGCGAGAGGTAGTGCTCGCGGCACCAGCGCCTGAGCGAAGACGATCCCCGGTCCGCTGACTCCGCCCTCCACCGCCGCCAAAGGCGCACGAGCGACAGGAAGTCGCCTTCCGGGTCGCGCCACGCGGCGTGCGCGAGGTCCGCAAGCGACGCATGGGCCGACGGTCGTTCGCGCGGATCCTGGATCGACAGTGCTGCGGCAAGCACGGCTCCCTCGGCGCCGACGCCCTCGTCGACCGCGGCGAGCAGCATGCGCGCCAGGCGCGGGTCGACGGGCAGCTGCGCCATGCGCCGGCCGAGCGGGGTCAGGGCCTCGTGGCGGTCGAGGGCGCCGAGTTCGGCGAGCGTCTCGAGCCCCTCGGCCACCGCACGGCTGCTCGGCGGGTCCAGGAAGGGGAATCGGCGCACGTCCCCGAGCCGCAGCGCCTTCATCCGCAGGATGACGCTCGCCAGGTCCGTGCGCAGGATCTCGGGCGGGGTGAACGCCTCGCGCTCGGCATGCGAGGCCTCCGACCACAGCCGGATGCAGATCCCCGGGCCGATGCGGCCGCACCGGCCCGCGCGCTGGTCGGCAGATGCGCGCGACACGGGCTCGACGGGCAGTCGCAGGACGCGCGTGCGGCCCGACCAGCGCGCGATGCGCGCCACGCCCGTGTCGACCACGAAGCGGATGCCCGGCACCGTCACGCTCGTCTCGGCGACGTTCGTCGAGAGCACGATGCGCCGCGCGCCGCCGGGGCGGAACACGCGGTCCTGCTCGGATGACGGGAGCCGCGCATGGAGCGGCAGGATGTCCGCGCCGGCCGTCGCGGGCATGCGCCGGAGCGCGTCGGCGGCGTCGAGGATGTCCCGCTCGCCCGGCAGGAAGGCGAGGACGTCGCCTGGGCCCTCGCGCACGCACTCCTCGATCCCGTGCAGGACGCGGTCGACCAGGCCGCGCTCGGCGTCTTCCGGGTCCGGGCGCCAGCGCACCTCGATCGGGTGCAGCCGCCCGCCGACCTCGACCACGGGCGCACCGCCGAAGTGCTCGGAGAACCGGCGGACGTCGATGGTGGCCGAGGCGACGATGAGCTTCAGGTCCGGCCGCCGCGCCAGGATGCGCCGCATGCAGCCGAGCAGGAAGTCGACGTTCAGGCTGCGCTCGTGGGCCTCGTCGATGATGATGGTGTCGGAGCGGCGGGCGTCGGGATCGCGCTCGAGTTCCGAGAGCAGCACGCCGTCGGTGACCACGCGCACGAGCGGGTTGCTGCCGCTTCGGTCGTCGAAGCGCACCTTGAACCCGACCACGTCCCCGAGGCGCACGCCGAGCTCGTCGGCGATCCGCGCGGCGACGCTCCGCGCGGCGATCCGCCGGGGCTGCGTCAGCGTGATGGTGCCGTGGATCCCGCGGCCGGCCTCCAGGCAGATCTTCGGCAGCTGCGTGGTCTTCCCGGACCCCGTCTCGCCGGCCACCACGACCACCTGGCTTGCGTCGAGGGCGCGCAGGATCTCCGCGCGCGCCTGCGCCACCGGCAGGTCGGGCGGGTAGGTCACGTCCGGCCGGCGGGCCAGCCGGGCGCGCGCGGCGCTGCCCTCCGGCAGCTCCTCGGGGCGTGGGATCCGGTCGGGCACGGCGCACGGATTCTAGGTCTGTATCCTTCGGGCTCTTGGGCGCTTAGCTCAGCGGCAAGAGCGCTGCTCTTACACAGCAGGGGTCACTGGTTCGAATCCAGTAGCGCCCACTGGGACGCCCGCTTCCATGGCTCGGATCCTCCCCCTCTCCCTCCTGCGCCCCGCGCGCCTTGCCTCGCTCGCCCTGGCGGCGATCGCCGGCGGATGCGCGGACATGATGGTGGAGCGGCAGGATGCCGCGATCGAGCGTGCGTCCGTCGACCGTTCGGCGGTGAAGGTCGACGCGATCGACATCGATCCGATCATGCGCGGGACCGTGGCGGCGGAGACGGCGCTCGTCGGGTTCGACCCGGTCGTGGTGCGCGGGTACGGCGTGGTGGTCGGCCTGCGCGGCACCGGCAGCCGGCAGATGCCCTCGGACGTCCGCGCATTCCTGCTCCAGGAGATGGCCCGCCGCGGCTTCGGAAGCGGCGCGCCGGGATCGCCCGCGATCTCGCCGCAGGAACTCCTGAACTCCGAGGACACCGCCGTCGTCATCGTCGAGGGCGTCATCCCGCCCGGCGCGCCGAAGGGCTCGAAGTTCGACGTCCGCGTCACCATCTCGCCCGGCACGTCGACCACGAGCCTGGAGGGCGGGCGCCTGCTGATCGCCGACCTGCGTCCGGGGCCGCTCCTCACGGGCAGCCGCCAGGCGGCGGCACTCGCCGAGGGTGCCGGCGCGGTCGTGATCAACCCCTTCGT
>JBJTJU010000290.1:0-2431 GCA_046096165.1 Phycisphaerales bacterium
GGGCTCGGTGCCGCGCTCGGCCGGCTGCTTGCCGTCGCCGAGGCCTACCCCGACCTGAAGGCCAACCAGAACTTCCTGCAGCTGCAGGGCGAGCTGTCGCAGATCGAGAACCGGATCGCCGGCGCGCGCGGTGGCTACAACGGCGCGGCCGAGGGCTACAACGCGATGGCACGGCAGTTCCCGGCGCTCGTCGTGGCCCGGCTCTTCGGCTTCCACGACATGCCCTTCTTCCAGGTGGACGACCCGGCGCAGCGCAACGCACCGGTCGTCCAGTTCTGACGGCCGCGCCCCGCGCATGGCCCGCGAACGACTGGTCTCCGCCGCCGAGCAGGCCGCCGACGCGGAGCAGTCGGTGGGCGCGCTGCGGCCCGGCACGATCGGCGAGTACGTCGGCCAGCGCGAGCTGATCGAGCGCATCCGCATCGCGATCGAGGCCGCGCGCTCGCGCGCCGAGCCGATGGAGCACGTGCTGCTGCACGGCCCGCCGGGCCTGGGGAAGACCACGCTCGCCCACGTGATCGCGGCCGAGATGGGCACGCGCGCCTACGTCACCAGCGGCCCGGCCCTCACCAAGGCGGCCGACCTGATCGGCACGCTCACCAAGATGCAGGCGAACGACGTCCTGTTCATCGACGAGATCCACCGGCTGCCCACCGCGGTCGAGGAGTACATCTATCCCGCGATGGAGGACTTCCGCATCGACTTCACCGTCGACAGCGGCATGCACTCGAAGGTGGTGACGATCGGCCTGCGCCCCTTCACGCTGATCGGCGCCACCACGCGCGCCGGGCTCCTGACGCAGGCGCTTCGCTCGCGCTTCGGCATCTCGCACAACCTGGGCTTCTATCCCGTCGAGGACCTGGTGGCCATCATCGACCGCGCGGCGCGGCTCATGAAGATGCCGCCGCTGCCGTCCGAGACGCTGGCCTCGATCGCCGAGCGCAGCCGCGGCACGCCGCGCGTGGCGCTGCGGCTGCTGCGCCGCGTGCGCGACTTCTCGTCGGTGCGCGCCGGCGGGCGCCAGGATGCCGACGTGGTCGACCGCGCGCTGGCGCTCGAGGGCGTCGACGAGCTGGGCCTCGACGAGCTGGACCGCCGCTACCTGCGCGCGCTGGGCACCACCTACGCCGGCGGGCCTGCGGGCCTGGAGGCGATCGCCGCGAGCGTCGGCGAGGATGCGCAGACCCTGGAGGACGTGGTGGAGCCGTACCTGCTGCAGGTGGGGTACCTGGCGCGCACGCGCCAGGGCCGGCGCATGACCGACACGGCGTTCCGCCACGTGGGGCTCACGCCGCCCGCGCGCGCCGAGGCGCTCTTCGACTGAGTCCGGTCAGCGGTTGACGCCGCTCTCGGGGGTGAACAGTCCGCCGTTGGTGCCGAAGAGCGGCCCGGGCGCGGACGCACCCATGATCTGGATGTTGATCCCGCCGAAGTACTGGTCCTGCACGGCGTCGTAGCCGAAGCTGCCGAGCAGGCGGAAGTCCGGCATCTCGCGCGTGATGTTCAGGTTGAAGGCGCGGAAGTCGTTCTCCTTCAGGTCGTACGTGGGCACGAACGAGAGGGCGTAGGTCTTCCCGATCTGGTAGCTGACGCCGCCGGCGAGCAGCGCGTCGGAGAGGTACTGGCTCTCGGGCGCGAAGTTGTTGATGGCGCGGTACTCGACGAAGGTCGACACGTCGGGTGCGTGCTGCATCGAGGCGCCGATCGTGCCGCGCGCGGCGTTGTCGATGCCGAAGGCGCCGCTGCCGCCGGTGGGCAGGTCGCTCTCCAGGAGGTAGGTGAGGTTGCCGCGCAGCGTGAGGGTGTTGCTCGCCGCGAGCATGAAGTTGGCGTAGGCGTTGCGGCCCCACTGGCTCAGCTCGGGCCGCCACGAGAAGTACTGGGGGAACGGGCTCTGCCGGTACTGCGCGCCGTTCTCGTAGGTGCGCGCGAGGTTGTCGCCCGACTCGTTCCACACCAGGCCGGCGTCCACCGAGAGCCAGTCGACCGACTGCCAGTTGCCCGGCCCGCCGCGCATGGTCTGGAAGCGCTGGCGCACGCCGGCCTGCACGGCGGCGCTGCCGGTGGCGCCCTCCACCTCCTGGTCGTAGACGGCGTAGGCCAGGTTCTGCGCGGTGTTCCAGCCCGCCCACGTGTTCAGGTAGGGCGTCAGCACGTGGCGCATCCGGTGCAGGTCGAGCGCCGGCACCGAGAGGCGGTCGTTGTCCGCGACGAGGTCGGCGCTCGAGCGGAAGCCGCCGGCGACGATCGCGCGGAAGCCGTCGGCGGCCGCGCTGTAGGCCTGCATGTCGCCGGACATGTAGCCGATGGCGGTGGCCGAGGCGAAGGGCGTGAACTTCCAGCCGGTCTCGCCGAAGGTGGAGGAGAGCTCCTGGCGCGTGTACAGGCGCACGGTGCCGGCCTCGCTGTAGCCCGCGTCGCCGTAGATCTC
>JBJTJU010000291.1:0-10831 GCA_046096165.1 Phycisphaerales bacterium
CGACGACGGCCGCCGCAGAGCCCTCGGCAAGGTCGGCCATGCGCTCGGAGAGGCCGGCCGGGTAGCGACCGGACTCAAGGGCGTCCAGGAGCGGCGAGAGCTCCGCGTCCCACGCGGCGATGCCGTGCGCGGCCGCGAGCGCCGCCATGCCCGGGGACCCTTCGGCGAACGCCTCGACGAACGCGCGGTCCGCGGCCGGGACCTCGGGGCCCGCGTGCTCCCACCAGCGCCGCATTCCCGCCTCGTCGAGCGGCCCGAAGCCGACGCGCTGGCACCGGCTGCGGATGGTCGGCAGCAGCCGGTCCTCCTGCTGCGTCACCAGCACGATCACCGTGCCGGCCGGAGGCTCCTCGAGCGTCTTGAGCATGGCGTTCTGCGCGTCCGCGTCCAGGAGCTCCGCCTCGTCCACGATGAATGCCTTGCCGTGCCACATAATCGCCGTGCGGAACACCAGGCTCTCGAAGCGGCGGCCGTCGCCCGCGGTGCCGCCGAGCATCCGCTCGCGCAGCAGGTCGAGCGGGATGTTCAGCTGCTTGCGCTCGCGCAGCTCGCGGCTCTCGCTGAGCGCGGCCATCTCCTTGCGGACGACGTGGAAGTCGGGATGGGTGCCCGCGGCGATCATCCGCGCCACCGCCGTGTCCGTGGGCGCCGCGCACGCGGCCCGCTGGGCGGGCGTGGCCTCCGGGTCGAGGAGGATCCGTGCGAACTCGCGCGCCGCCAGGAACTTGCCCACGCCCGGAGGGCCGTGGAAGATCCACGCGTGGTGGACGTGGCCGGACGAGAGCGCCCGGCCCAGCGCCGCGAGCGCGCGTTCCTGGCCGATGATGCGCGGGTGGCCGCTCACAGCGTCGGGATCTCGACCAGGCGCGGGGCCTGGGGCATGGTC
This sequence comes from Phycisphaerales bacterium, assembly GCA_046096165.1. GTDB lineage: Bacteria > Planctomycetota > Phycisphaerae > Phycisphaerales > SM1A02 > UBA966. The sequence continues at coordinate 887 of JBJTJU010000291.1, forward strand.
TTGCCGCGGGGATTGGCGGGGTCCACCGGGACCAGGAGCTCCTCGCCGTTGACGAGGTGCTTGGGATGCTTGCGCATCACCGCCTCCACCTCGGGCGCGTAGAGCGTGCTGCGCGGGTCGTAGGCGTCGGGCCCGAACACGCCCACGGTGACAGTGCTGGTGCGCGTGTCGAAGTCGTGGAAGTAGTAAGCCTCCTCGCCCTGCGAACGCAGCTGGCGGCAGAAGAGCTCCGCGGACCGCTTGATCTCGGATGCCTTCAGGTCCTCGCTGCCGAAGGCGCTCCACACCGCCACCTGCAGCGTGTAGAGGGTGCCCTTCGGGACGCGCGTGCGCACGGAGCGAAGGTCGTTCGGGCCCGCCGGTCCCTGGTCCGCACTGGCGCTCAGTCGCGTGAGCATGGCGCGCGGGAACGCCCGGACGTTGCCCTCCATGAGCTCCTTCACCACCTTGAGCTGGGCCTGGGCGGCGGGGTCCTGGGGTCCCTCGAAGCGCCCGGCCAGCACCACGCTGCCGCGGCTGGTCGACCGGACGAATGCATCGCGGAGCGCCGGATACCGGCGCGCCACCTGCTCGCGGATCGACTCGGCCGTGGCGCGGCTGTCCGCACCGGTGACCGTCGCCAGCAGGACGCTCCAGGACCCGCCGTCCGCGTCCGGATCGTTCCGGGCGGCGTCGCGGGCGGCAGCTTCCGCCGCCTCGGCGCGGCGACGGGCGTCGTTGGCGGCCGCCATGCGGGCTGCCGCGGCGCGTGCGGCCGTCGCTGCCGGTCGCGCGCCAGGCGCAGGCTCGGGGGCCGATGAACCCGGCACGGGGACGGCGGCGGGCGCGCCGCCCGGGGCGGGCATGCTGGGCCTCGCGGCCTGGGCGGGCGCCGCCTCGAGTTCGTCGCCCGGGTTCATAAGCGCCGCGGTGGGGTCCGCGGCATCGGTGGCGGCCGGGCGCTTCGCTTCGAGGCGGCGCGGTCCGGGGCGGGCGGCCGACCGGCCCGACGCAGGCGCGGCAGCCGCGTCGGGCAAGGCACGATCCGCTTCCGAGGTGGGCGTGGGCGCGGTCTGGCACGCCGCGGCGGCGACGCAGGCGGCCGCAGCAAGGGCCATCCGGAACCTGCGGTGGGCAAAGCGCTTATGGGGCATGGCAGGGTGCGGCGAACGATCCCGTACGCTCAAGGAAATCCGGGGAGTTTGACGATACCACGTGCTGCATCGGCGACGTTCGCCGAACGCTCGCCGCTCGACGGAACGAACGCGGCACGCAACGGTACGCGGATCGAACGGATTGGATTCCCGGCCGGCTGGAGAGCGCCATGAACGACATCGGACAGGTCGGACTCACCAACGGGCTCGGGGCGGCACCGTCCGCGCACCGGGTCAACGAGGCCACTGCCGCATACCGCGCTTCCGCACAGGCCGAGGCCGCGCCGACGGCGCCCCGGTGGGCGGAAGGCCGCGACCGCGTGGAACTTTCGGAGCACGCACGCCACCTCGACGCGGTGCGCGCGCTTCCCGACGTGCGCATGGCGAAGGTGGAGGCGATCCGCCAGGCCATCGCGAGCGGCACCTACGAGTCGCCCGAGAAACTGCAGTCCGCGATCGACGGCCTGCTTCGTGACCTGAACGGCTGATTTCCGGCGCCACGGGGCGCTCGGACCGGGTGAAATGCCCGGATGCGCCGCGCCTCGAGCTTCCGTGCCCCCCCGGCATCCCTCGCCCGCGCCCTGCTGGCCATCGCGTCGGCGGGCGCGGCGTTCGCCTTCGGCCGGGCCGCGGCACAGGAGCCGCCGCCGGTGGCGATGCGCCCGGTGGACGTGCGCCGCGACGCGATCGTGAACGTCACCGTGGTGCCCGCGCCCGGCGAACGGATCGCCGACGCGGTGGTGGTGATGAAGGATGGATGGATCGAGCGCGTGGGCCCGCGCGCGTCGGTCGAGGTGCCGGCCGGCACCACCGTGCACGACGGCCGCGGGTGCACCGTCTACGCGGGGTTCATCGATGCCTGCGTGCGCGCGGACAGCGCCGCCGCCGCCCGCGCCGCCGCCGCCGAGCAGGGCGCGCACTGGAACGCCAAGGTGACCCCGCAGGTCCAGGCGGCCGAGCTGCCGACCCTTTCCGCCGACGCCCGGAAGGAGCTCCGCGCCCTCGGATTCACGGCGGCCGCGGTACACCCGAACTCGGGCATCTTCCGCGGGAGCGCGGAGGTGGTGCTGCTCGGCGACGAGCCGCGGTCGGCGCGCACGCTCGTGGCGGACGCAGGGACCTGCATCGCCTTCGAGACGGGCGGCGGCGGCCCGCGCGACGGCGAGTCGCAGGCACGGGGCGGATACCCCGGCGCGCTGGTCGGCGCGATCGCCCTGGTGCGGCAGACGCTGGCCGACGCCCGGTGGCATGCGGCCTGCGAGGAGGTGTGGCGGACCGGCCCTGCCGGCAACGAGCCGCCGGAGCGCTCCAACGCGCTGTCCGCCCTGCACGCCGCCGCGGCCGGCAGGCAGCGCACGTGGTTCGACGCGACCGACGAGCGCAACCTGCTGCGTGCGGAGGCGATCGCCCGCGAGTCGTCACTGGACGCGGGGTTCGTCGGCAGCGGCCGCGAGTACCGGCGCCTTGCGGAGGTGCGCGCCGCCGGACGGCCGGTGGTGGTTCCGTTCGACTTCCCGAAGGCGCCCGACGTCCAGGTGCCGCGCGCGGCGGATTCCGTGCCGCTGCGGGAGCTGATCCACTGGGCCATGGCGCCCATGAACCTGGCCGAGCTGCAGCGCGCTGGCGTGCCCGCGGCGGCCAGCACCGTGCGCCTGCGGGACGTCGGCGGCTTCGCGCGCGCGGCGCGGCGGGCGCTCGAGTGGGGCACCACCGAGGACGAGCTGCTGGCGGCACTGACGGTGAACCCGGCCCGCATGCTCGGCATCGGGGCGATCGCAGGCGAGGTCCGGCCGGGGCGGGTGGCCAACCTGGTGCTCTGGCAGGGCTCGCCGTTCGGCGAGGAATCCAAGGTGCGCGAGACGTGGATCGCCGGCATCCGGAACGAGGTGGAGCCCTTCAGCCGCTTCCCGCTGAAGGGCTGCTTCACGCTGCCGATCCCCGCCGAGGCGGGCGCCTTCTCGGCCCTTCCCGTCTCGCTGGTGGTGGATGCCGACGAGCGGCGCCTCGAGCTCCTGATGCAGAAGCCCGAAGGAAAGCCCGCCGCGGAGCTGCGCGCGCAGGGCGCGTCGTTCGACGCGGCCCGCGCGTCCTTCACCGTGCCCGGGAAGGAGCTCGGCGCGACGGGACCGCTGCGCGGCGAGCTCCTCTGCACGCCGGAAGCGATGCAGGTCACCCTTGCCGCCGACGACGGCCGGACGGTGCGGTGGGAGGTGCCTGCGGGCGCCCGATCGGGCGACGTGCCGGCCCGGCCGAAGCGGGGGCGCGACCGAGGGCAGCCCCCGGAGGGCGAATCCGGCAAGGACGAGGGCGATGCCGGCCCGAAGGCGGCGGGTGACGAGCCTGCCGCGACGGACCGGCCCGAGCGTCCGGACGCCAAGGCGGTCGTCGCGGCGATCCCGCGCACGTCGCCGCTCGGCGACTGCGGGGTCGAGGCGCCGTCCCGCCCGCGGAGGGTGCTGGTGGAGCACGCCACCGTCTGGACCGCCGCCGACGCGGGGATCCTGGAGGACGCCGACCTCCTGGTGGAGGATGGCCGAATCGTGGCGGTCGGACAGGGGCTGAGGGCGCGGCTTCCCGCGGATCCCGGCGAGGGAACCGTCATCATCGACGGCACCGGCCTCCACCTGACGCCAGGACTGATCGACTGCCACAGCCACACGGGCATCGACGGCGGCGTGAACGAGGGAACCCAGAACGTGACCGCCGAGGTGCGGATCGCCGACGCCGTGAATGCCGATGACATCGACTGGTACCGGCAGCTCGCGGGAGGGCTCGTGGCCGCCAACCAGCTGCACGGCAGCGCCAACCCGATCGGCGGGCAGAACTCGGTGGTCAAGCTCCGCTGGGGCGAGCCCGCCGCCGCCTTCCCGGTCGAGGGCGCGATCCCTGGGATCAAGTTCGCGCTCGGGGAGAACGTCACGCGGGGGAGCGGCCGCTACCCCAGCTCGCGCCTCGGCGTGGAGACATTGATCCGCGACCGATTCCAAGCGGCGAGGGAGTGGCGGGCCGCGCACGCGCGCCACGCCGCGCTCCCGCCCGAGCAGCGCTCGCGCACCATGCCGCCGCGCCCCGACCTCGAGCTGGAGGCGCTGGCGGAGATCCTGGAGGGCAAGCGGCTGGTCCATTGCCACAGCTACCGCCAGGACGAGATCGCCATGCTGCTGCGGATCGCGGACGATTTCGGCTTCAAGGTGGGAACGCTCCAGCACGTGCTCGAGGGCTACAAGGTCGCGCCGGACATCGCCCGCCACGGCGCAGGCGCGTCGAGCTTCAGCGACTGGTGGGCCTACAAGATGGAGGTGATGGACGCGATCCCATGGAACGGCCAGATGCTCTGGAAGGCCGGCGTGGTCACCAGCTTCAACTCCGACAGCGACGAGCTGGCTCGGCGCATGAACACCGAGGCGGCGAAGGGCGTGCGCTACGGCGCGATGCCGCGCGAGGAGGCGATCAAGCTGGTCACCATCAATCCCGCGAAGCAGCTCCGCATCGACGGCATGACCGGCTCGCTCGAACCCGGCAAGGACGCGGACTTCGCGGTGTGGAGCGCCGACCCGCTCAGCGTGTACGCGCGCTGCCTGCAGACGTGGGTGGACGGCGTGCGCCGCTTCGACGTGGCCGAGGACGCGGCGATGCGGGCGCGCGATGCCGCGACGCGCGCGCGGCTCGTGGAGCTTGCCATGGGCGAATGGGGCAAGGATGGCGGGGGAAGCGACGGTGGCGGCGGCACGCGCGGCCGAAGGGGCGGTGCGCCGGGCGGCGGTCCGCCGCCGGTCGACGGCATGCGCTCGGGCAGCCTGCTCGTCCGCATGCTGGGCACGCGCGCCGACGTCCTGATGGACCAGGTGCGTTCGGGCATCGATCCGTCGGCCATCCGGCCCGGCGAGTGCGGATGCGACCGGTTGGACTCGTGGAACGCGATCTTCGAGGAAACCCTCGGCGAAGGAGGTGCGCGATGAAGGCGATCGGCAACATGTTCACGGTGTCGCGCACGCAGGCGCGTCGCGCACTGTCGGCCGTGATGGCAGCCGCATGCATGGCGGCGCCTACGTACGCGCAGTCGACCGAGATCCCCGCCCCGCCCCAGCGCACGCAGGTGGTGCTTCGCAACGTCGCGGTCCACACGGCCGTGCCGGGTGCGTCGGCGATCGCCAAGGGCTGGGTCGTGCTCGACGACGGCAAGGTGCTCGCCGTGGGCGCCGAGCCGATGCCGGCCGGCACCGCGAAGCCGGACGCGGACGTGATCGATGCCGCCGGGCACGTGGTGACGCCCGGGCTCTGGGCGAGTGCCACCACGCTCGGGCTCATCGAGACCCTGCAGGTGGAAGCCACCGACGACACGCGCGAGTTCGGCGACTTCCGCGCGGAGATCCATGCCGCCACCGCCACCAACCCGGACAGCGACCTGCCGCCCGTGGCACGCAACGCGGGCATCCTGATGGCGCACACGTTCCCGTCGGGGGGCGTGGTCGCCGGCCACGCGAGCGCCATGCGGCTCGACGGCTGGACCGCCCTGGAGCGCACCGTGCGCCCGGCCGCGGGCCTCATCGTCCGCTGGCCCATGATGGAGCCGGTGCAGGCGCGGTGGGCGAAGTCGTCCGACGAGCAGCGCAAGGACCGCGACAAGCGCCTGGCCGAGATCGACCGCTTCTTCGATGCGGCCGAGGCATACCTGCGCGCGCGTGCCGCGGATCCGGCCATCGACAAGGACGCGCGCTACGAGTCCGTCGCCGACGTGGTGGCGGGCCGCGAGCCCGTCCTGATCGACGCCAACTGGCCGGGCCAGATCGAGGCGGGCGTGCTCTGGGCGGTGCGCCGCAACTACCGCCCGGTGATCGTGGGAGGCCTGGGTGCCCTCGAGGTGGCCGGGCTCCGGAAGGACCACACCGTGCCGGTGGTGGTGACGGGCGTGAACCGCCTGCCGCTTCGCGAGCAGGACCACTACGCGTCGGTGTACGAGCTTCCGGTGCGCCTGATGGCCGCGGGCCTGCAGTGCTCGCTCGCCTCGGGCGACGAGCCTGCGCACGAACGGTCGCTTCCGGCGCAGGCCGGGCGCGCCGCGGCACATGCGCCGGCAGGCATGATGGCCGACGCGCATGCGGCGATGCTCGGCGCGGTGACGCGCGTGCCGGCCTCGATCGCCGGTGTCGGCGACCGCTACGGCACCATCGAGCCCGGCAAGAGCGCGACCATCGTGCTGTGGACGGGTGATCCGTTCGAGATGACCTCGGGCGTGCGCCGCGCATGGATCGACGGCGGCGAGGTGGACCTGAACGACCGGCACAAGCGGATGCGCGCCAAGTACCTCGAGAAGGACCTGCAGCGCGCGCCGCCCGCACCCGACGAGGAGCCGGAGCCGGCCGCAGCACCGAAGAAGTGATGCCTGCGGCCGTGCGCGTAGAGTGCGGCCGATGACCGACGGACCGGATTTTGCCGCGCTGGGCGTGCCCGAACTGCTCTGCGGATCGCTCGCCCGGATGGGCGCCGCCTCGCCGACCCCCGCGCAGCGTGCGGCCATCCCCGCCTCGGCGCGCGGCGGCGACATCGCCGTGGTGGCCGCCACCGGGACCGGAAAGACGCTCGCCTACCTGGTGCCGGTGGCCATGCGACTGCTGGCCGAGCCGCCGCCGCGCGTGCGTGGCCGCCCGGTGGACCCGCGGCGACGGCTGCGTGCGCTGGTGCTCTGCCCCACGCGCGAGCTGGCCCAGCAGGTGGCGAAGGAGGCCGAGCGGCTCTTCCGCGGCACCGTGCTGCGCGCGACGGCGGTGTACGGCAAGAGCGCACTGGCCCCGCAGCGCGAGCGCGTCAAGGACGGGATCGACCTCCTGGTCGGGACGCCCGGCCGCGTGCGCGAGCTGTGCGAGCTCGACCTGCTGTCGCTTGCCTTCGTGCAGCAGTGCGTGCTCGACGAGGCCGACCGCATGCTCGACATGGGCTTCCTGCCGCAGGCGAAGGAGATCCTCTCGCGGGCACCGGAGTCGCGGCAGCTCCTCTTCTTCACCGCCACCATGCCCCGCCCCGTGGAGACGGTGGTCGAGGAGATGCTGCGCGCGCCGGAGCGCATCGACCTCGTCGGCCGCGAACGCGCGCGCGTCGAGGGCACGCCCGAGCGGCGCACCGACCTCGGCCAGCACCTCTTCGACCTTCCGGACGAGGCGAAGACCGCGGTGACGGTGGCGCTCGTGAAGGACGGGAAGCGCCGCGGCGTGATGGTGTTCTGCCGCACGCGTCGGCGCGCCGGGTGGGTGGCGGGGGCGCTGCGGCGGCACGCCGTGCGCACGGTGCTCATCCACGGCGACCGCAGCCAGCGCCAGCGCCAGGAGGCGCTCGAGGCGTTCGCGGCGGGCCACGCCGACGTGGTGGTGGCGACCGACGTGGCCGCACGCGGGCTGCACGTGCCGGCCGCGCGCACGGTGATCAACTACGACGTTCCCCTGCTGCCCGAGGAGTACGTGCACCGCGTGGGGCGCGCAGGCCACGGCGGCGGCACCGCGGAGGCGTTCACCTTCCGCTGCCCGTCCGACCACGAGCGCTGGGCGCAGGTCGAGGGCGCCATGCGCGTGAAGCTCGAGCCATCCGCGCCGCCGGCGCACCGCGAGTACCTGCGCATGCGGGACCGCGTGACGCCCGATGCGGAGGCGCCGAGAGCCCACGTGCGCGGGACGGGACGGCCGTCACGCGCGCCGCGCACGAAGGAGCCGAGGCTCGCGGACATGATCAAGCGCACCCCGAAGCGCCCGCGGCGCGGCAAGAGTGCCGGGCTCGGACCGGGTGCCGCCGGGCGGGGCACGCAGCGCAAGCAGCCGATCGCCAAGGGCCAGAAGCCCGGGCGCGGCGTGCGACGCGGCGCGTGACGTTCGTGCGGTTCACTCCGCCGGCAGCTGCGGCACCAGGAACTGCACGATCGCCGCAAGCGCGAGGAACATGCCGATCATGGCCAGGATCACCTGCGCGGACATCCGCGTGACCGCACCCCAGTAGCCGCGCATGTCGTCCTGCCGCACGGCCTTCCACGCCATGCAGATGAGGATCGACATCGGCACCATGAGGAGCCACCACCACCGCGAGGTTGCCGGTGCGGGCGAGAGGAACGGGATCCACGCGGCCATGGACGGATCCTACGGCTCGGTCCGCAGCCCGTAGACGTCGCGGTCCGGCTCGGCCGGTTGCCCGAAGCGCGCGAGCGCGCCCGTCCAGCCGAGGGCAAGGACAAGCGCCACGAGTGCGAGGAGCGTCGGCACCGCGATGACCGCGAGCGAGCGCGCACGCGGCGACCCCCATGCGAAGCCGCGGACGGCAAGCCCGGCCGGGGCGCAGGCAAGGAGCGCCCACGACCACCACGGGAACCCGCTCTCGTCGTAGCCCAGGCCCAGGAAGCACAGCACGCCGAGCGCGCACGCGCTGGCCGCCGTCGACGCGCCATCGGGACGCAGCCGCGGTGCCCACGGCGAGAGGAGCGCGAGCATGGACGCGGCCGCGGACAGCGAGGCGATCACGAACGAGAGCTTCGCGAAGCCGGAGAGGAGCGCCATGGCGCTCGCGACGCCGAAGACCAGCCACCACGCAACGTGCTCGGAGGCGCCGGCGGGTTCGCGCGCGCCGCGCCCCGATGACGCCGCGAACGATGCCGCGCCGACGATCGCCGCCGCGAGGAGGCGCCCACCCGGATCGGCGTAGCCGGGCGGCACGACCACGGACTCCGCCAGGAACGCCGGCAACACCGACCGCACCACCGCCGGCGTAGCGGCGAGCGCGATGGTGGAGAGCGCCGCAAGCGGCAGCGCCACCCACGTCCAGCTGAACGCGACGGCGGGCGGCCACGACAGGCCGGCCGCACCTTCCTGCTGGGCGTACGACAGCACGGCAGGCAGCGCGGCCGCGAGCGGAAGCCACGTGAAAGCGCTCGAGGCGCGCCCGTCGGGCGAGCGACGCACCGAACGGCCCGCCACCGCCGCAAGGACGACGAGCAGCATGACCGTCGTCCCTGCCGGCAGGACGACCGCGCGCAGGACGAGGTCAGCTTCCATGGCGACCCCGTTGAGGCGTCACTTCTTCGGGCCGCCCTCGAGGCCGACGATCACGCGCACGTCGTCGCCGATGGCGCCCTTCTCGACGCCGTAGTTGACGCCGAACTCGCTGCGCTTGATCGTGAACTGGGCCTCGAAGCCGGCCTTGGGTCCGCGGCCCATGTCGGCCATTCCGCAGAACTCGAGCGACGCGGTCACCGGCTTCGTGACGCCGCGCATGGTCAGCTCGCCCATCAGCTCGTACGTGCGCTCGCCGGTCTTCCTGGCGCCCGTGCTGCGGAACGTCATCGCCGGGAAGTCCTTGGCGTCGAAGAAGTCGGGACTGCGCAGGTGCTTGTCGAGGTCCTCGTTGCCCGAGTCGACGCTCTCGGTCGAGATCGAGATGTCGAAGTTCATGCCCTCGGCCTTGCCGGGCTCGAACGAGAAGGAACCGGTCACGTCGTTGAAGCGGCCCCAGAACTGGCCCGCACCGAGGTGGTGCACGCGGAAGAGCGCCATGCTGTGCACGGGGTCGACGGCGCAGGACATCGAGGCTGCGGCGGCGGGGGCAGGCGCCGGCGCCGGCGTGGGGGGCGCGGGCGGTCTTCGACCCGCTTCCGCCGTCGACGCGACCGTGCGCGTGTCGTTCGTGGCGATCCACAAGGAGGAGATCCGCGACCTGCTGGCGCCGCTGGCCGACGCCGAGGACCGCGCGGCGGGCCGCGCGCCGCGCCCGAGGCCGCCCGTCACGATCCGCGAGGCGGCATCAGTAGTTGGTGGAAATGGCAACGGCAACGCCACCAACG
>JBJTJU010000292.1:0-3654 GCA_046096165.1 Phycisphaerales bacterium
TCGAGCCGGGCGCCGGGCACCAGGAACGCCGCCGCGAGCACCACGCCCGCCAGCCACACCACGTTCCGTCCGCCGGTCACGCGGACGTTCGGGGTCGGGTCGTCGTCCACGAGGTCGAGGGGCTCGCGGACCGCGCCTTCCTTGCGCGCGTAGGCCGTGTCGACCACGAAGAAGGCGACGAGCAGCGCGCCGGTCACCACCAGCCACTCCGGAAGCAGGCGCATGGTCCACGCGAACGGCACGCCGCGCAGGTAGCCCAGGAAGAGCGGCGGATCGCCGATCGGCAGCAGCAGCCCGCCGCAGTTGCTCACCAGGAAGATGAAGAAGATCACCACGTGCGCCCGGTTGGCGCGCCGGCGGTTGGCGCGCAGGATGGGCCGGATCAGCAGCATGCTTGCCCCAGTCGTTCCCAGGACGTTCGCGAGCAGGGTGCCCAGCGCCAGGATCGCGGTGTTGATGCGCGGCGTGCCCGGGATGTCCCCGGCGATCAGGATGCCGCCCGAGATCACGTAGAGCGAGAAGAGGAGCACCATGAAGGGCGCGAACTCCTCGAACGCATGGCCGAGGGCCTGCCCGGCCGGCGCCGCACCCGCCGTGGCCGCGATCGCCAGCAGCGCCACTGCCCCGCAGGAGGCCGACACGATGAACCGGTTGCGGTTCGATTCCCACCAGTGTGCGGTGCGGTGGATGAGCGGAAGCACCGCGATCGCCGCCAGGAGCGCCACGAACGGGAGGACCGACCAGGTGGGGAGCGAGGTGGTGGCCGCGGCGATCATCGCGGGCGGAGGGTAGCGGGGCGTAGGCTTCGCGGTGATGGGTGACGTCCGACGCATCGCCTCCTTCGTGCTTGCCGTGGCGATGGCATGCATGGCCGGCGAACGCGCGGACGGTGGCATGCCGGTCGCCCCGCCGGCACCCGGCCGCGGGTACGGCCAACCCATCCGGACCATCGACGGGCTGCAGGACGTGCGCGCGGCGCTGCCGCTCGCGGATGGATCGATGGTGGCGGCGCTCGGCTCCGGCGGCGTGGTGCGCGTGGAGCTGGGCGATGGCGAAGAAGCGCTCGCGTTGCCGCGGTGTGTGCCGCTCGTCGCGCCGTGGCCCGAGGGCGGGGTGGCCGAGGCGGTGGCGCTCGCGCCGCTCGCCGATGGCCGGATCGCGATCGTCGACCGGGCGGGCGGCGCGGTGTTCGTCGTCGCCGCCACGCCGGCCGATCCGCCGAAGGCACCGCGCGCGATCGTGCGGTTGCCCGCGTGGCGGCCGACGGCGATCGCCGCATCGGGGGATCGCCTCTTCATCGCCGACGCTGCGCGCCCGCGTGTCCACGCCTGCGCCGCCGATGGTTCCGGCGGTCGGTGGATCGACCTGTCCGCGGGCGGCCCGCTCGTCCCGCGCCTCGCAGGCCTTGCGTGCGGCGGCGGCGTGCTGCTTGCGACCGATGCGGCCAACCACCGCCTCGTGCTCGTCGATCCGTCGACCGGCGAGGTGCGCCGCACGATCGGCGATCGCGGCGCGTTCCCCGACCTGTGGCAGTCGCCGGCGGCGGTCGCCTGGGACGGCGGTGCGTTCCTGGTCACCGACCTGCTGAACCACCGCGTCGTGCGCGTCGACACGGCAGGCACGACGCTCGACCAGTGGGGCCAGCACGCCGTGCGGCCACGCGAAGGCGACGGCAAGATCCACTACCCGACCGCGGCGCACACGGCACCCGATGGGTCCGTGGTCGCCGTGGCCGAGCCCTTCGAGCGGCGCGTGCAGCTGTTCGGGCACCTGCCGCCGCGCGACCCCGCCGCGCCGCGCGCGACGGCGCTTCCCGCGTTCGAGGGCGTGGCCAGCCACTTCAGCCGCGAGGTGGCGCTCGACGGGCAGACGCTCGTCGTGTGGGAACCGGAGTCCGCGTCGGGCCTGGTCTTCGACCTGCGGCCCGAGATCCCGATCCACGTCACGACGTTCGGCGGCCCGGGAACGCGGGCGGGCACCTTCGGCCAGGTGAGTGCCGTCTGCGTGGACGAGGCTGCGAACCGCGTCCATGTCGCCGATCCCGTGCGGCGGGTCCATGCATCGCTTGCGCTCCTGCGCAGCGGCCAGGCGCCGGCGTTCGATCCCTTCATGCCGCGGCTCGTGCGCGAGGCGTCATTCACGCCGGTGGACGCGATGATCCGGTCCGCGGAAGGGCCCGATGCGCTGCCCTACGAGCCGATCGACCTGGTGCGCGCGCCGGACGGTGCGATCCTCGCGCTTGACGCGAACGGCCCGCGCATGGTCGAGTTCGACGCGTCGTGGCGACCGGTGCGCGTGCTTGGCCCGTGGACGGGCGCGGCACGCCCGGTGGGTCCGGCCCAGTGCGCCATCGACCGCGACGGGTCGATCCTCGTGGTCGATGCGGCCGCGCGCGACCTGAAGCGCTACGCCCGCGCGGATGGCGCGTTCCTCGGATCGACGCCGCTGCCTGCGCGACGGCCGATGGGCGTGGCGGTGCTTCCGGACGCGGGAACGGCGCGTCGGCTGGCGATCGCCGATGCCGGCGGCGACCGGCTGCTGGTGATCGACCCGGCCAGCGGTGCGACGGTCGCCTCGGGCGGTGGGACGGGCGCGAAGCCGGGCGAGCTCTGGGAACCGTCGTCGCTCGCGTGGTCGCCGGTGCATGGCCGGCTGTTCGTGTCCGACCACGGCAACCACCGCCTGCAGTCCTTCGATGCCGAGGCCGCATGGGCATCGACCTTCGGCATCGGCCGTGCGTGGGTGCGCCCGAAGGACCCATCGCGCACCGGTCCCGTGAACCCGACGGGGTCGGTGCCGAGTGCCGAGGGTGCGGCGGACACGCGTTCGCAGTTTCCTGCCGAGACCCGGGATGCCGACGGCTGGCGTCGCGTCGCGGCCACCGACGGGTCGTTCGTCGCGCGCTTCCGGTTCGTGCCGGACGGTGCGCCGCACGTGCGCGACCCGTTCGCCGTCGAGGTCGAATTGCTTGGGCCGGATGGCCGTCCGTGCGTCGGCGACCTCGAGTTCGATGCCGCGATGCCGCACCACGGGCACGGCATGAACGTGGCACCGACGGTGACCCGCCGCGCCGACGGGCGCTGGCTCGTGGACGGCGCGCTGTTCCACATGCCCGGGTACTGGGAAGTGCACCTGGACCGCGTCGACCGTGCGTCCGGCACGCGCGCGCGGGCACAGACCTCGGTGACGCTCGAATGATCGCCGCCGCCGTCATGATCCTGGCGATGCAGGGCGGTGCGACGACGTCCACGCCCGCACCTCCGCCCCCGTCTGCGCCCGCCGCCGGCGGCTGGCTCGATGACGCCGCCGCGCGGCGCGTGCGCCGCAACCCGCCGCTTGGGCCCGTGCCACCGGATCCCACCAACCGCTGGGCCGACGACGAGGCCGCGGCGCGCCTTGGACACCTCCTCTTCTTCGACGCGCGTCTCTCGGCAAGTGGCACCGTGAGCTGCGCCAGCTGCCACGACCCGGCGTTTGGGTTCGCTGACCGCCGCGCGATCGCGGTGGGCGAGGGCAGGGGCACCCGCCATGCAATGACCGTCCTAAATGCCGCGCACCAGCGCTGGCTCACCTGGGACGGCCGTGCCGACACGCTGTGGGGCCAGGCCACCCAGCCCTTCGAGACCGCGGCCGAGCACGGCATCGACCGCACGC
>JBJTJU010000293.1:0-4460 GCA_046096165.1 Phycisphaerales bacterium
CATGCCCCACACCATCAAGCGAATCGGCGTGCTCACCGGCGGCGGCGACTGCCCCGGCCTGAACGCCGTGATCCGCGCCGTCACCAAGACCGCCATCTGGAAGCACGGCCTGGAGGTGATGGGGATCGAGGACGGCTTCCAGGGCCTCATCGAGGATCGCGTCCGGCCGCTCACCTCTCGCGACGCGAGCGGCATCCTCACCCGCGGCGGCACCATCCTCGGCTCGAGCAACCGCGCCAACCCGCGCCGCTACTGCGTGCGCGTCGACCCGGTGACCGGCCCCGTGTGGGAAGACGTCACCCAGCAGTGCGTCGACACCGCGCGCCGCCACGAGCTCGATGCCATCATCGTGATCGGCGGCGACGGCACCATGGCCAGCGCCGCCCCGCTCGTCGAGGCCGGCATCAACATCATCGGCGTGCCGAAGACGATCGACAACGACCTCGTCGGCACCGAGATCACCTTCGGCTTCCTGACCGCGGTCAACACCGCCACCGAGGCGCTCGACCGCCTGCACTCCACGGCCGACAGCCACCACCGCGTGATGGTGTGCGAGGTGATGGGCCGAAATGCCGGCTGGATCGCCCTCACCGCCGGCGTCGCCAGCGGCAGCGACATCATCCTGCTGCCCGAGATCCCCTTCGGCATGGACCACCTCTGCGAGAACATCGAGTTCCGCATGCGAAAGGGCGGCCCCGGCTTCGCCATCGTGGTCGCCGCCGAGGGCGCGCGCCCGCGCGACGGCGAGTGCATCGTCGACCGCATCGACCCGACGTCTCCCGACCCGATCCGCCTCGGCGGCATCGGCCGCTGGGTGGCGGACGAGCTTGCCAAGCGCACCGGCGTGGAAACGCGCTCCAGCGCGCTCGGGCACATCCAGCGCGGCGGGGCGCCGATTCCCGCCGACCGCATCCTGGCCACGCACTTCGGCTACCACGCCATCAAGATCCTGGCCGAGGGCAAGCGCGGCCGCATGGTGGTGCGCCAGGGCAACGCCTTCGGCGACGTCGACCTGCTCTTCGCCGCGGGCAAGCAGCGGCTGGTGCCGCTGAACCACCCGCTCATCGAGGCCGCGCGCGCCATCGGCACCGGCTTCGGCGACGGCCGCACGCCCGAACCCGCGCAGGGCAGCGAGCCGAACGCCTCGGTGGTGGTGTGACCGCCATGGACACCGACCACTTCACCACCCTGCACTGGCTCGTCGCGGCCGCCGCCGCGTTCGCCTGCGGCAGCATCCCCTTCGGCCCGATCGTCGCGCGCGCACACGGCGTCGACCTGCGCACCGTGGGGAGCGGCAACATCGGCGCCACCAACGTCGGCCGTGCGCTCGGCCGCGGCTGGGGCATCCTGGTCTACGTGCTGGATGCCGCCAAGGGCGCGCTGCCCGTGATGGTGGCCGGCTCGATGGCCAACATCCTGGGCAAGCAGCCCGAGGCGATGGCCCCGGGCGAGCTCTGGGGATGGCTGTCGCTGCCGGTCGCCGCCGTGCTCGGGCACATGTTCAGCCCGTGGATGGGCTTCAAGGGCGGCAAGGGCGTGGCCACCGGAAGCGGCGCGATGCTCGCGGTGTGGCCCGTCCTCACCGGCCCGGTCGTCGTCGCCATCGGCCTCTGGGCGCTGGTGCTGGCGGTCACCCGCATGGTGAGCGTCGCCAGCGTCGTCGCCGCGATCGCCATCCCGCTCACCGTCGCGTTCTCGTCGGTCGCGCGCACCGGCGACGGCACGCCCGACGGCAGCCTGCCCCTCCAGCACGCGGTGCCCGCGATCGTCGTCACCGGCGCCGTCGCCGCGCTCGTCGTCTTCAAGCACCGCGGCAACATGCAGCGCGTGCTGGCCGGCACCGAGTCGAAGGTCGGGAAGAAGAAGGGCTGAACGACCGCCCGGGGCCCCATCGGGCCCCGGGCGGGGGAATCACCATCGATGCGTGCGGCGCGTCAGTTCGTCGGCGTGCCCGTCACCACGATGCCGTCGATGTCGGCGGTCTCGTCGTCACGGTTGGCCGCGATACGGAAGCGGACCTTGAAGGCCGAGTTGTTGCCGGCCGATGCCGGCAGCGACCACGTGCGGCTCGCGAACGCCGTGTCACGGGTCGACTCGAGCACGCGCCACGCGGCGCCGTCCCACCACTCGGCCACCATCGACTCGTTGTTCTCCAGGCCCGCCGTGCGGCGAACGTAGGAGACCGTGATGTCGGTCATGCCGAAGGTGCTCACGGAACGCTCGATCCACGTCTTGCGGCGCAGCTGCGCGCCCCAAGCGCCGTCAAACCCGGCAGACGTCGAGGCGTAGGCATCCGTGTTCTGGCGACGCCAGCCGCCGGCGGTCAGGTTGCCCGACTCGAAGCCGTCGACGAACAGGTCGACCGGGCTGCCGCCCGCGCTCGGGGTCGCCGACACCGGAGCCGACGCACCCGACACGTTGCCGGCCGTGTCCTCGGCACGCACCACGTAGGTGTAGGTGGTGCCGTTCACCAGGCCGGCATCCGCGTAGGTGGGCACGCCGAGCAGGCCGGCCGTGACCTCCGCGAACTTCACGCCGTCGAGCGAGCGGTACACGCGGTAGCCGGCCAGGTCAGCCTCGGCCGAGGCGGCCCATGCGAGCGACACGCTGCCGTCGCCGGCCGTCGCGCCAAGGCCCGTCGGGGCCGCGGGCGGCGTGGTGTCCGCGCCGGGGGGCGGGGTCAGGGCCATCGCCACCGCGGCATCGATGCGGCCGTAGCCGAAGGTCGAGTCCACGCCCGTCGTGCCAAGGTCGGTGCACGACTGGCGCAGGATCGTCTCGACTTCCGCCGGGGTGAGCGACGGGTTGCGCGACCAGATGAGCCCGCAGAGGCCCGCCGTGATCGGGCACGCGAAGCTGGTGCCGCTCACGCTCGCGTAGGACGTGGTGCCGCTGCGCGAGGTGGTCACGATGCCCACGCCGGGCGCGAAGACGTCGACCAGCGTGCCGTAGTTGGAGAACGACGCGCGGGCATCGTTCTGGTCGGTGGCGCCGACCACGATCACGCTGTCCTCACGATTGCCCGAGAGGCTGACGTTGCTGTTGCCGGCGGCCCACACCAGGAGCGCGCCCTTGGAACGGACGTACGTTCCCGTGGTGAACACGCTCGAGCTGTTCACGCCACTGTAGCTGACGCTCGCCACCTTGTCGCCGCGGTCGGCGGCGGTGCGGGCGGCCAGCGTCAGGTTCGACAGCGAGGCGCTGCCGTCGGTGCTGTCCGTGACGCGCATCGTGCGGTGGCCGAGGTTCCAGCCCATGCCCGCGATGCCGACGCCGTTGTTGCCGTTGCCCGCGGCGCTGCCCGAGCAGTTGGTGCCGTGGCCGTTCACGTCGTTGATCTGCCCGCCCGCGCTCTCCCACAGCTGGCTGGTGACGTTGAAGCCCTCCTTGCGGTTGAGCAGCAGGTCCTGGTGCGTGGCCAGGATGCCGGTGTCGCAGATGGCCACGACGATGTCCGGCGAGCCGGTCTGCAAATCCCACGCCACGCACGAGTCGAGGCGGTTCGCCGCGTGGTGCCACTGCTGGCTGAAGCTCGTGTCGTTCGGGCAGCCGATCGGGAAGACGATCCAGTCCGGCTCGACGTAGGAGAAGTTGCCGGTGGCCATGAGGCGCGCGGCGACGGTGGCCTCGGTCTCGCCCGCGGGGACGCGGATCACGTACTCGTCGACCTCGGGGAAGGCACGCTCGACGCCGATCGAAGACAGCGCGCGACGCGCCTGGTCGGCACGCGCCTTGACGACGGCACGGTCGATGCCGCGCTCACGCGCATCATCGGCCTGGAGGGGACGGGCGATGAGGCGACCGCTGAACTCGCGCTCGCCGGGAACGGCGTCGAAGGCACCGGCGTTCGGCGCGACCTGCGCGAACGCAGGTGCGGCGAGGGAAATGGCGCACAGCGACACCACCTGGATCAGGCTGGACGGACGGGGCATGTTTGTCGTTGCTCCTTGGATCAAGTCAGTTGGCGAACTGGCAGCGGACCGCCGCCAGGCACTACCCGAGCCGACACCCTCGAATACAACGCACAGACCGTACAAGCGGAACCGCCGAGAATCTGGCGAATCGCGAGAATTGGGCACCATCCAATCCTGAACGCATTGTTTATAAGACTATTAGATGCGCGCCGCGGACTCGTCGCGCGCTCACGCCCCCGGCAACGCCGCAACATCCTGCCGCACCACCACGGTGGCGGCGGGCAGCTCCTCGGGCGCCTGCTCGGCGCCGGCCGAGGCCTCGGCGGTCGAGCGCACTGCCGGCAGGAGCCGCGTGTTGAACGACGCGATCGCCTCGTTGTAGCCCTTCGACGCCGAGTCGAGGCCCTTGCCCACCTTCTGCAGGTGCTCGGCGAACACGCCGATGCGCTCGAGCAGCTGCCTGGCCAGGTCGCCGATCTTGCGCGCGTTGTCGTTGATCCGCGCCTGCGCCCACTGCAGCGCGCAGGTGCGCAGGAGCGCGAGCAG
>JBJTJU010000294.1:0-3678 GCA_046096165.1 Phycisphaerales bacterium
GATCGCATGGCGCTCTTCGCCGAGGTGTGCGACGGGGTGCAGCATGCGCACCAGAAGGGGGTGATCCACCGGGACATCAAGCCGGGGAACGTGCTGGTGTCGCGGGGGTCCGGTCGTGCGGTGCCGAAGGTGATCGACTTCGGGGTGGCGAAGGCGCTGGAGCCCGGCGACGGCGAGGGTGCCCGGACGGCGGAGGGGCAGCGGCTGGGGACGCCGCAGTACATGGCACCGGAGCAGTGGCTGCACGGTGCGTCGGCGGCAGATGCCCGCAGTGACGTCTACGCGCTCGGCGTCCTGCTTGCGGAACTCCTGGTCGGCGGACCGCCGGCCGCCCTGCCCCGCACGCCGCTCGAGGTGCCGTCGGTGTCGCGCCCGTCGACGTGGATCGCGTCGGTCGCGACCGAGGACCCCGAGCGTGCCGCCCGGAACGCGGCCGCGCGCCAGGCGACCCCGGAGGCGCTCGGCGTGCAGTGCCGCGGCGACCTCGACGCGATCGTCGCCGGCGCCACGGCCCAGGATCCCGCGGCCCGCTACGCCGGCGCCGCGGCGCTCGCCGACGACGTCCGCCGCTGGGTCGAGGGCGTGCCCGGCTCGGCACGCGCGTCACGCCCGGTCGAGCGCATGCTTCGCCTGGCGCGGCGCCATCCGCGCACGCTGGCCGTGGCCGGTACCACGCTGCTTGCGCTGCTTGCGCTCGCGGCCTCGTGGATCAGCGCCTCGACGACCGCCGCGCGCGAGCGCGCCGCGGCGTCCATGGCCAACGAGCAGTCGCAGCGCACGTTCCTCCTTGCCAAGGACATGGTCAGCGACCTGGTCGCGCAGCAGCGCGCCACCCGCGACCCGGCCGCGGCCGTGGCGACGTTCGCGCGCATCGAGCGGCTGGTCGACCGCGTGGCCGACGACGACCCGATGGTGGCGGCGCGCCTCGCCGCGATCGTCGCCGACGGATACGCCGACCAGTGGGACCGGCGTGCGGCGTTCGACCTGGTCGACCGGTCGATCCGCCGCGTGGTGGCCATCGACCCGGCGGGCGAGACCGATGCCTTCCGCGAACTCGCACGGCCCTGGCACCGGCTGATGATCCGCGGGGACCGGGTGGGTGCAGGCAGCCTCGGCCCGCTGGTGTTCGCCGACGTGGCCGGGACGCCGGCGCTCGCGAACCCCGAGACCCAGGACCTGCTGCGGCACACGCTCGATTCCACCATCCCCTGGCCCGTCAACGGCACGGTCGTGGAGATGGAGGACCGGCTCCGGATGGCGTCGGTGTACGCATCGTTCATCGAGGACCCGGCGCAGGCCCAGCTGGAGCTGGCGCTGCACCGGGTGGCCGTCCTGCGCCGGTGCGAGGGCCACCCCTGGGCGTTGGCCGAGTCGGACGCGGCCATCGCCATCGTGAAGGCCCGGCTCCCCGAGGACGAGGAACGGCGCCTGAGCGCGGAACTGCGGCACACGCTCACCGACGCGATCGCGAACGGAAGCACCCAGCACGTGGTCCAGGAGTTCATGCTGCTGGCCGCGCGCTGCGAGCATGCCCTCGGCACGCGGTCGCCGCTCACGGTGAACGCCCACTGGAACCTGTGCATGAACGCCGCGAACCTCGGCGACATCGAAGGCTCCTATGACGCGTTCGCGCGATTCCTGTGGCCCGAGATGTCGCGACAGGTGCACGCCGACGGCCTGCGCCGCTGGTACCTGGGGTTCTTCGCGCCCGTGGCGTTCGAGGCGTGCGACTACGACACCGCCTACGCCGCGGGCATGCAGGTCCTGATCGACGACCGCTTCGTCTACGGACAGCCACACGTCGATGGCGTATCCGAACGTGCCGCGAGCGCCGCGGCCGGCGCGCTCGCGATCTGGGGCGACGAAGAAGGCGCGCGGACCCTCGAAGCCACCTACCGCACCGAGCGGATGGTGCCGGCCAAGCCCTAGTCCCGCAGCCGGAACGCGCGCTCGGCCCCTCCCGGGTCGCGCGACACGCCGAAGGCGCGCTCGACCTCGGCGGCGGCCGCCTCGTCGCCGCGCTCGCCCCATGCCGCGGCCAGGACGCGCGCCGCCTGCGCGGCGAGGCCGTCGGGAACGACCCCGAGCGCGACGTCCTCGGCCACGAGCTGCAGCGCGATCGCGAGCGCGGCGTCGTCCTCGCACGCCGACCAGGCGATGCGCGCGAAGTACGAGAGGAACCACCGCCGCCATGGGTCGCCCGGCTCCGTCCGCGCCACCTCGTCCGCGAGGAACGGGGCGAAGGCGGAGAACCCGTTGGCCGGCTCCCACGATGCCATGCACGCGCATGCCAGGTTGAACGCGGCGCGCGACGTGCCGGCCGACCCCAGGCCACGCACATGGCGGATGCGCTCGAAGACCAGCTGCTGCGACTGTACCTGGTCCAGGCCCGCGAAGCCCCCGAGCATCTCGACCATGCGCAGGTGGTGCTCGGCCGTCACGCGGTCGGAGTCGCACGCCGGCAGCCGCGCCGCGACGAAGCGGACGGCCGCGCGCATCTCCTCGATGGCACCCGGATGGCCGGGCTTCAGGCTGAAGACACCGACGCGGTGGAGCGCCAGCTCGATGGCGGCGGCGTCGGGGTCCGGCACCATGGACGCGTACATCGCGGCAAGCCCCAGGCGCACGTCGGCATCGTCGACATGCACGGTGGATGGCCACGGCGCGAACTCCGTCAGGCCGATGCGGGCGAGCGACTGGTACGCGCGCGTGGCCATCCGGCCGTCGGCCGCCGCGGGCCCGAAGATGTCCGGTCCGATCACGCGCGCCACGTCGCGCTCCAGGCGGAAGAGCACCCGGTAGCACGGCTCGAGGAGTTCCCGGTACGCCGTCGACCGGCCATGCGGGTCCACCTCGAGCACGCGTCGCAGCGACCGCATCAGCAGTCGGTGTGCCCCGAGCCGGTCCCATGCCGCGACCTGGGCCTGCGCCACCGACGCCGCCAGGCGCCCGGCCGTCAGGGGGTCGTCGGCCGCCATCCGGTCCACCAGGGCCTCGACGCGGCGCAGGGTCTCGGCCGACGCCTCGGCGCTCTCCGCGGCGGCTTCCTCGGCCACCAGCTCGGCGATCATCGCGCGCGCCACCTGCAGCGACTGCTCCGAACTTGCCGACGCGGCGTCCGCGCGGCCCCGCGCCGCCTCCGCCTCGATCGCGGCGCTGCCCCAGAGCGCTGCCAGCACCGCCAGCACCAGCGCCGCGGCACTGCCGGCGAACGCCGTCCGCGGATGCGCCCGCACCGCGCGCATGATGCGCTCGGCATGCCGCCGCCGGCGCGCCACCACTGCGCCGCCACCAAGCCAGCGGCGGACGTCCTCGGCGAGCGCATCGGCCGTCGCGTACCGGTCGTCGGGGTGATGCGCCGTCGCGCGGGCGACCACGGCCGACAGATCGCGGTCGCGCATCGGCACGGGCACCAGTTCCGCCAGCAGGACGCCGAGCGCGTAGACGTCGCTGCGGGCGTCGGCGGCCGACGCGCCGTGCAGCCACTGCTCCGGCGCCATGTACTGCGGCGTCCCCAGCCGCTGCCCCTCCGCCGTGCGGGCACCCTCGCCGTCGCCGGGCTCCAGCGCCTTCGCCACCCCGAAGTCGATCACCTTCGGCACCGCACGGCCAGACCCCCGCGACACCAGCACGTTCCCCGGCTTGATGTCCCGGTGGATCACCCCCTTCTGGTGCGCA
>JBJTJU010000295.1:0-4036 GCA_046096165.1 Phycisphaerales bacterium
GGCTTGAGCGTGGGCAGCGGCATCGAATTGTTGTCGTCGGAACCCTGGCGGAGGAAGTGCGCGGGATGGTTGCACACCTGCTTGAGCTTCACGAGCGCCGACAGCACGAGGCCGCGGCGCTTCATGCCTTCGGCGTTGTCGACGCGGTTGAGCATGTCCGCGACGACCGCGTTGTAGAGCTGCGTCTGCTCGGCGGTCAGCGGCACATGCTGGCGCGTCTCGACGAGCGGCGGCAGGTCGCTGATGACGTTCGGGTCGGTCTTGAGGCGGCGCAGGATGAACGGGCGCACCAGCTGGCGCAGGCGCTCGGCCTGGCGCTTGTCGCGGTGGCGCTCCACCGGCAGCGCGAAGCGCTTGCGGAAGTCCGCCTGCGTGCCCAGGTAGCCCGGGCAGCAGAACTCCATGATCGACCACAGCTCGCTCAGGCGGTTCTCGACCGGCGTGCCGGTGAGCGCGATGCGGAAGCGCGTGCGCAGCGCGCGGATCGCCGCGGTCTGCTTGGTGGGCGGGTTCTTGATGTGCTGCGCCTCGTCGAGGACGACGCGGCGCCACTCCACCTGGTTGAGGAGCTCCTTGTCGCGCGTGACCAGCGCGTAGGTGGTGATCACCACGTCCGAACGCTGCGTCAGGTGCAGGAAGCGGTCGCCCTGCGGGCGCTCCAGGCCGTGGTGGAGGTGCACCGAGAGCTCGGGCGCGAAGCGCGTGAGCTCGCGGTGCCAGTTGCCGAGCACGCTCATCGGCGCCACCAGGAGCGTCGGGCCGGTGCGGTCGCCCTCGGTGGCCACCTGGCGCTCCGACTGCAGCAGGGCGATCAGCTGGATGGTCTTGCCGAGGCCCATGTCGTCGGCGAGGCACGCGCCCATGCCGTAGCGCTCCAGGAACGACAGCCAGCTGACGCCGGCGCGCTGGTAGGGCCGCAGCGTTCCCTGGAAGCGCTCGGGCTGCTCGAGCATCTCCATCTTCTCGACGGAGTCGGCGGGGCCGAAGACCTCGGCGGCCCAGCCCTTGGCATCGAGCCCGAGCACCGGCAGCGCGCCGTCGGCGGCATCGACGTGCGCCAGGCGCAGGGCCTCGACGAGCGTGGTCTGGCCACCGGCGTTCGCCTTCAGGAACTTCACGCCGCGCTCGAGGTCCTCGGGGCGGATCTCGACCCACTTGCCGTTGATGCGCACCAGCGGCACACCGCGCTTGGCGAGCGCCTGGAATGCCTCCAGCGTGAGCGGCGTGTCGCCGAGGGCGATCTGCCAGCTGTAGTTGACGAGGCTGTGCAGGCCGACGCCCCCGCCCGGGCGGCCGTCGGCGCCGGGCTCGGCGTCGCCGCTGTCGATCAGGAGCCGCGCGCCGACGCGGCTGGCGGTCTGGCCCCACCAGTCGGGGGCCAGGACCTCGAAGCCTGCTTCCTGCAGCACGGGCCGCACGTTGCGCAGGAACTCGTATGCCTCGGCGGTGCGCAGGTCCATGCCGGTGGGCGTGCCCTCTTCCAGCGCATCCTCGATGCGCGGAAAGAGGCGGCTGGCGCGGCCGAGCTCCTGGAGCAGGAGGTCGCAGAGCTCCTGCGTGTCCTGCGCGGAGCGGCCGCGGCCGCTGCGGCCGCCGGCGGCGCGGCTCCACAGGGTCTCGGCGTCGATCACGACCGGCGGGCTGTCGGCGGACACCAGCGAGAAGACGAGCCGCCAGGGCTGGTCGTCCTCGTGGCCATCGGGCCCGGCGAGCAGTTCCTGCGGGGGCTCGAGGAGCTGCAGCAGGAGCCGCATCTGCCGGCCCTCGCCGACGTCCTCGAGGTTGGCGATCCACTGGCGCGCCGTGCGGACGATGCTCGACTCGACCGCCGCGGGCTGCTTCACCGCGCAGCCGGCGCCGAGCAGCCCGGCAAGCCAGGCGACGTGCGGGTCGCGATCGGGATCGCGGCCGTCGATGGCGTCGGCGTAGCTCTCCGCTTCCAGGATGTCGCGCACGGTGGCGTCGACGAACGCGCCCATCGACTGCTCGACCACGGCGGTCGGGGCGCCGGCGCCCTCGGCGGCGCGCACGACCGCGGGCACGCTGCGCACGAGCGAGAGGAAGCGCGCATGGTTCGGCGCGTCCTGCAGCCACGGCCGCCATGCCGCGAACATGGCGCCGCTGCGCTCCTGCACCACGGTCGGGATCACGCGCTGGTCGGCGATCAGGTGCTCGGCGAAGCGCGAGACCGCGCCCCACCAGCGCGCGTCGTGGCCCCAGGCGGTGCCGTCTGCCTCCACGCCGTCGGCGAGGCAGCGCGTCAGCGCGAAGGCGGTTCGTGCATCAAAGGCGAGGGCCGGCACCTCGAGCGGGGCAAGCGCCTCCTCGGGCTCGGCGTCGAAGCCCGCGGCCTCGTCGAGCGCGGCGAGCCGGTCGCTCGGCAGGGGCAGGGGGCCGGCGGGGCGCTCGGCGAAGGGCAGGAGCAGCGCGAGCGAGGCGTCGGTCACCGACTCCGGTGCGCCGACGCGCGCGTCGTCGGCACACGCGGCGCGTGCGGCTGCCAGCGCCGGCTCGATCGCGGCACGGAGCTCCGCGACGGTGGCGACGAAGGGATGCGCGCCGGCGACGGTGCGCGCGGATGGCGTCAGCGCCGCGGTGAAGCGCCCGACGTCCTCTCCCCAGACATGGAGCGCGCCGCGGGACCAGTTGGCATGGAGGACGAACATCCGTGGGGGTGTCGGGGTGGCGTCAGTGCCGGGCGCGGGCGGAGGCCAGTGATTGCGCTGGGAGTCGAACCCAGGACCTAGCGGTTAAAAGCCGCTTGCTCTACCAACTGAGCTACGCAATCAGCGGGGTCGGGGCATCGGTCGGTCGCGAAGGGGAGCGATTGTAGGGAGATCGGGTTTATGGCGCATCAGCAGGTTTGAGTGACCAATAACAAATGAACCGATGTGTTGCCAGTGCGCCTTCCCGGAGCCTGCGTCCGACATTGCGGTCGCGGCGAACCCATGTGCGTAGATCTTCTTGGACACCGTGTTTCCGGAATGCCACGGTGTCCGGGAAGGTGGGCCGGATTTCCGCGGCCAAGGGCCGGGTTCGGCTTCAGGACCACATGGTCCGTCTCCGATAAGGGTGGCGGGCATCCGTTTCCGAGAACTCTGCGCACGGGAGGCCAAAGGCCATGAACGACACCACTTCACTCCCCCTGATCAACCAGTTCCTCTCGTACCTCACGGACGAGCGGCACTTCAGCCCGTACACGGGCCGCTGCTATGGCCTCGACCTCCGGCAGTTCGTCGAGTTCATCGAGGCCCGCACCGGCACCAAGGTGGACATGGACCGTGAGCGCAAGGCGTTCGACTCCAAGTCCGCGGGCACCGACAGCGTGACCGGCCGCATCCTGAAGTGCGACGTGGAGATGATCCGCGAGTTCCTCGCCAAGCTCGGCGAGCAGAAGTACTCCGCGGCCACCATGGCCCGAAAGATCGCCACCCTGCGCAGCTTCCACAAGTGGATGGAGCGCAAGGGCCTGGCCGCGACGAACCCCATGGTGCTCATCCGCACCCCCAAGCAGGCCAAGCGGCTGCCGAAGGCCATCTCGGTCGAGCAGATCGAGCGCCTGCTCTCGGCGCCGGACGACACCGAGGTCCTGGGCGCGCGCGACCGCGCGATCCTGGAGACCCTGTATTCGACGGGCATCCGCGTGTCGGAGGTCGTGGCGATCAACCGCGGTGACCTGAACGACACCGGCGAGGAGATCGTGATCCGCGGCAAGGGCCGGCGCGAGCGCCGGGTCCCGCTCGGAAGCCACGCCCTCAAGGCGCTCCGGCACTACCTGCAGATGATCGACGCGGAGCTGCAGTCCCGCGGCCGGCGTTCCGGCACGGACGACCCGCTCTTCGTGAACAAGAACGGCGGACGGCTCTCGAGCCGCTCGGTGCGCCGCAAGGTGGCCAAGTACCTGATCGAGGCCAACCTCGACCCGGACATCTCGCCGCACACCATCCGCCACAGCTTCGCCACGCACCTCCTGGACAACGGCGCGGACCTGCGCGCCGTGCAGGAGCTGCTCGGGCACCAGTCGCTGAGCTCGACG
>JBJTJU010000296.1:0-2932 GCA_046096165.1 Phycisphaerales bacterium
TGCTGGCAGTTGTCGAGCACCTCGCCGGTGCGCGGGTCGACGAAGCTGGTGGCGCGCCCGCCGAGCTTGCGCCGGGTCTCGATCACCGTCACGCGCACGCCCGCCTCGGCAAGCCGCAGCGCGCAGGCGAGGCCCGCGATCCCGCCGCCAACCACCGCGGCCGTGCGCGGCACGCTCATCGCGCGGCCTCGCGGCTGCGGCGCGAGGCGCGCCAGGCGATGAACGCCTTGCGCCAGGACGGCACCCGCACGCGGCGCGCGCCGACCACCGCGGACGGGTTTGCCTGGATGCGCGCGAGGAGCGCCCGGTAGATCTCGGTCATCGCCCAGAGCGTCGGGACGCACGACGGCGTCACCATGGCGTCGAGCGGCGCGCTGCGCTCGTAGAACTGCGCCGCACGGTCGCACTGGGCGCGCATGAACTCCTCGCACTGCGGGGCCGGCGACCAGCGCCGGAGCATCTCGGGCGTCAGGTCCATGCGCCGGAAGTCCTCGGCCGGCAGGTAGACGCGCCCCTGGTCGAAGTCCTCGCGGTAGTCGCGCAGGATGTTCGTCAGCTGGAACGCGATGCCGCGGTCGACCGCCAGCGCAGTCGCGGCAGGGTCGGAGTGCCCCCACACCCGGATGCACACGAGCCCCACGGTGCTCGCCACGCGATAGCAGAACCCGCGCAGGTCGTCCCAGGTCTGGAAGCGCACCGGCCCGACGTCGCCGAGCTGGCCGTCGAGCATGTCGTGGAAGTCGCGCGGCGCGAGGTCGTGGTGCGCCGCCACCCACGCGAGCGCGCGCCACGTCGGCCGGCCGCCCGGGGGCCGCCCGGCAAGCGCCGCGTCGGTGTCGTGCCGGAACTGCGCGATGCGGCGGACGCGTTCGTCGTCGGCGATCCCCTCGGCGTCGGCGAGGTCGTCGGCCTCGCGCATCCATGCGTAGATCGCGTACATCGCGCTGCGCTGCGGCTCGGGGGTGAGGCGCAGGCCGTACCAGAAGTTCCGGGCGCGCGTGCGCGTGATGCGCTCGCACTCGGCGATCGCCGGCAGCAGCTCGGCGGGCACGCCGGCGGGCGCGGTGCTCATGGCCGCGCCCCCGCGGCCGAGGCGTCCCGTGCCGCGCGTCCCGCGGGCGTCCGCACCCAGCGCGGGGCCTTCACGTCCCACCACGCGCGCATCACCAGCGCAAGCTTCGTGGTGCGCCCCAGCGTCGGCCGGTGCAGGCACGTCTCGAGCCGCCAGTCCTCGATCGCGCGCAGGACGTGCTCGCCGCCCTCGACGAAGAGCCGAACCACCGGCGCGGCCTCGTCCGAGAGCGTGGGGAGCAGCGCGCGCCCCTCGGCGAAGAGCCCGTGGCAGCGGTCGACGACGGGGCGGACGGCCGCGCGGTACTCGGCGAGGAACGCGGGGTCGGGCGCATGGCCCGCACGCGCGGCGAGGCCGAGGCGGCGCTCGAAGTCCGGCACCGGGTCGGTGAACTCGCGCGGCAGGTAGATGCGGTCGCGCTCCAGGAGGTCGCGCTGCACGTCCTGCACGTGGTTGACCACCTGCAGCGCGGTGCAGATGCGGTCGCTCAGCACCACGCGGTCCTCGGTCGCCTGCCCGAAGAGGGCGAGCACGATCCGCCCGACCGGGTCGGCGCTCAGCCGGCAGTAGCCGACCAGGTCCTCCCAGGTGTCCCAGCGAGAGCGCACCTGGTCGAGCTCGAAGGCGCGGATCAGGTCGTCGAAGGGCGTGGCGGGGATCGCATGGCGCGCCACCACCGGCCGCAGCGCCACGAAGACCGGATGCCGCGGCGTGCCCGCATAGCAGGCCTGGAGTTCGCCGCGCCACCACGCGAGCAGCCGCAGCCGTTCCTCGCCCGCCGTGCCCGCCTCGTCGCCGAGGTCGTCGGCCCAGCGGCAGAAGGCGTAGACGGCCGCGAAGTCGCCGCGCAGCCGCGCGGGCACCAGCGCGCTGAGCACGCTGAAGTTCTCGTACTGGCGGCCGGCGAGCGACGCGCACCACGCCGCCGCCGCCGGTTCGTCCATCGGCGGCGGCATGCCGGGCCCCACGCGCTCCGGGCCGAGCTCGCGCAGCTGTTCGGCCACGATCGTCACGGCGGGGGACTCTAGCGCCAACGGGCCGGAAGCGCGGGGCGACTACACTTGCCCGCCCGATGAAGCTCATCCTCGCCAACCCCCGCGGGTTCTGCGCCGGCGTCTACATGGCGATCGACGTGGTCGACCAGCTGCTCGACATCTGCCCGGACGAGACGATCTACGTCTACCACGAGATCGTGCACAACCGGCACGTGGTCGACCGCTTCAAGTCGCGCGGCGTGCGCTTCATCGAGGAGCTCTCGGAGGTGCCGGACGGCTCGCTCGTGGTCTTCAGCGCCCACGGCGTCAGCCCTGCCCTGCGCGCCGAGGCCGCCAAGCGCCACCTGACGGCCGTCGACGCCACCTGCCCGCTCGTGACCAAGGTGCACAACGAGGCGATCCGCTACGCGAAGGCCGGCTACCAGATCCTCCTCGTCGGCCACGCCGACCACCAGGAGATCATCGGCACCCGCGGCGAGGCCCCGGACTGCACGCAGGTGGTCGAGTGCCCGGAGGACATCCCGGGCCTGGTGATCAAGGACCCGAACAAGCTGGTCTACCTGACGCAGACGACGCTCTCGACCGACGACGCGAACGTCATCATCGCCGCGCTCAAGAAGGCCTTCCCGGGCCTGAAGGAACCCCCGAGCGAGGACATCTGCTACGCGACCACCAACCGCCAGCGCGCGGTGCGGGCGCTCGCGCCCAAGGCGGACCTGGTGCTCGTGGTCGGCAGCCGCAACAGCTCGAACTCCGTGCGCCTCACCGAGATCAGCGAGAACATGGGCACGCCCGCCCGGCTCGTCGACGACCGCAGCGAGCTGCGCAAGGAGTGGTTCGAGGGCGTGGGCACCGTCCTCGTCAC
>JBJTJU010000297.1:0-7149 GCA_046096165.1 Phycisphaerales bacterium
GCCGTCCATCATCCACCGCACGTGCTGCCAGTGGCCCTCGTGGTCCACGGGATGGATGCGTGCATGCCACAGCGTGTGCGGGTTGCGGCCCCAGATGGCGCGGGCCGGCATCCCGGTACGCGCCGGCAGCCCGGCGAGCGGCCGTCCGCAGAGCGTGCCGCCGTGCGCGGCATCGGTCTTGCAGTCGGCGTCGATGCCGTGCGCCAGGGTGCAGGTGCCGCCGCGGACGCGCACGTCGCTCACGCAGCAGCCGTGCGGCATGTCCGGGTCATGGGTGATGCGCGGCTCGTGCGGATTCAGGTCGCGGCGCGCTGGGCCGAGACGTACCGCGAAGACCCGTTCCCGCTCGCGGGACCCTAGTCGCTCGATCAGCACACGCCTAGAACGGAGGTGCCGGAAGCTGCCGGCCGAGAGCGGTGCGGTACGGAGTCGCACGCGGTGTGCGGCGTCGAAGAAGCGCGCGAGCGACGCGCGACGCGTGGGATCGTCTTCGCCGCCGGCGAAGCGTGCGAGGTACGCCGCGCGCGTGGCGTCCGACGCCATCGCCTCGGCGATCTCCTGGTAAAGGTCGAGCGCGAGCGTGCCGCGGCGGATGGCGGCAAGCATCGGGCGCGCGCCGCCGAGGAATGCCGCGCACGCGGCGGGCGGGAAGAAGAAGATGCCGCCGTCGACGAGTGCATGCCCGCGCGCATCGAGCGCACCGGCTTCGGCCAGCTGCGCGCGCGTCGGCGTCTGCAGCGTGCGCCGGACGCGCCCGCGGCGATCGACCACGACTACCCCGTGCCGGGCGGCGCGTGCAGGGCCTGCGGGGAACGCCACCACCGTCGCACCGCGCCCCTCGAGCACGATCCGTTCACCCGTGAGCCGCAGGGCCGCGTCGCCGCTGGCGACCACCACGCCGCCTGCGGCAGGCAGAGCCAGCGTCGAGAGTTCCGCAAGCACGAGGTCGAAGAGCGCCGGCGCGTTCATCGGGCCAAGGCCCGTGCCGTGGCGCCCAAGCGGCACCCAGATCTTGCCGAACGCGCTCCACGACGGGAGCCGGCGCGCATCGCCGCCCGAATGCAGGATGAGGACGCGCCGCCCGCGCAGCGACCCGCGACTCGCGAGGTCGGCCATGCAGAGGAGCGTGCTGCCGCCGCTTCCCACGCGACGGCCGCCGGGGTCGGCCACGACGCGCGTCTCCAGGCCCGCGGGCAGCGCACCGAGTCGCCGCCTGAACCCGAGCATGCGCTCGGCGTAGCGGCGCTGCACGTCGTTGGCGACGGTGAGCACCAGCAGGTCGAAGCCGCGCGCATCCCCGTGTCCCTGTCCGCGGTCTTCTTGCCGTGTGCGTGCGCGCGCCATCGTCGGCGCGAGTGTACGGATGGCGCGGTAGCCTCGGCCGCATGCTCGGCAACCGCCTCGCGAAGCAGCTGCGTCACCTGCGCGGATGGGCGCGCGCGGGCGGCATCACGTGCTTCCGGCTGTACGAGCGCGACATCCCGGAGTTCCCGGCGATCGTCGACTGGTACGACGGCGACGTGGTGGCGTGGGTGTACCGCCGCACGCGCGACGAGACGCCCGAGCAGGTGCGCGCCGTCGAGGACCGCTGCGAGGAGGAGATCCTCGACGGGCTGCAGGTGTCCGGGGCGAGGCTCCACATGAAGTACCGCGGTCGCATCGCCGACCGCACCGAGCAGTACGACCGCGTCGACGACCGCGGCGTGTCGAAGGTGGTGGAGGAGCAGGGGCTGCGCTTCGAGGTGAACCTGAGCGACTACCTCGACACCGGGCTCTTCCTCGACCACCGCAAGACGCGGTCGATCATCCGCCACTACGCGAATGGCATGCGTGTCCTCAACCTATTCGCCTACACCGGCAGCTTCACCGTGTACGCGCGCGCGGGCGGTGCGGCGGCGACCACCACGGTCGACATGTCGCGCACCTACCAGGACTGGACGCGGCGCAACCTGGAGCTGAACGGCTTCGCGCCCGACGACTCGCACCGGCTGGTGACCGCAGACTGCCTGCAGTACCTGGAGGCGGGGCCGGCCGCCGGCGAGCGCTACGACTACGTGGTGCTCGACCCGCCCACCTTCTCGAACTCCAAGCGCATGGAGGCCGGCAGCTTCGCCGTCGACCGCGACTGGCCGCGTCTCCTCTCGCTGGCCTCCCGGTTCCTGGCGGACGGCGGCTGGCTCTACTTCAGCACCAACTCGCGCCAGCTGCGCTTCGACGAGGCGCAGGCCCCGGTCGGGTTCGAGGTGCGCGAGATCAGCGAGCGCACCGTTCCCGACGACTTCCGAAACCGCCGGATCCACCGCTGCTGGACGCTGCGCCGCGCGCCTACTGCTGCGTGACGGGCACCAGGAACTCCGGGTTCGACGGCAGGTCGGCGAACACGCCGCGGAAGCGCCCGTCGTGGCGGTCGTACTTCAGGACCTGCTTGCCCAGGCGGCTGCCCACGTAGACGAAGTCGCCGCGCTCGGCGATGGCGCTCGGGGCATCGAGGCCGCCGGCGCCCGGGCGCACCAGCGAGTGCACCCGGCCGGTGGCGAGGTCCACCTGCCACACGCCGGTGTGCTTGTTGTCGGTGACCAGCAGGGGGCGTCCGTCGCGCGAGAAGACGAGCTGGATCGGGTGGCCGATGCCGGCGCCCGCATCGGCGACCACGCGCACCAGCCGGCCGGAGCGCGGGTCGTACGCCGCGATCCGCCCGCGGCCGCGGTCGCAGGCGTAGAGCAGGCCGTCGGGGCCGAACGCGAAGCCGCGCGCCTGGTTCAGGCCTTCGGGCGACTGCTGGTCGTTGGGCACGACGGTGCCGGGAAGCAGGGTGCCGAAGCCGGAGAGCCCCGACGGCACCTGCATCGGCGAGCCGCGGAACCAGCTGCCCATCCCCTCGTAGCGCGTGATGGTGTTGGTGTCCTGGTTCGACGCGTAGAGCGCGCCCTCGGGCCCGACCGCCAGTTGATAGGGATGGACGAACGCGGGGTTCGACGTGCTGCGCCGCACCAGCACGCTTCGGAACGGGCGCACGCCGGTGGATGCGTCCGGTGCCCCGAAGAGGATGGCGCGCGACGAGGCGCTCTTGGCGCTGATCACCGCCAGCTGCCCGTCGCCGAAGACCACCATGCCGCGCAGCTCGTCGAGCGGCGCCTCGGCCGTGGGAAGCGCCCCGAGCACGGGCCCCAGCACGGCGCCGGTGCCGTCGAGCGCGAGGACCTGCGACAGCGCACCTTCCTCGCCGTGCATGGTGACGTACCAGTGCGGGGCCGAGAGCGGCAGTTCGTGGCCGTGCTCGCGGGGCGCGCCGGTGAGCGCGCCGGAGGCGGTGCGGTCGGCGGCAGGGGCGGGGGCGCCGGTGCCCTCGGGGCGCGCCGCGCCCGAGCCTTGGGCATCCGGGGCAGCCTCGCGGC
The DNA here is from genome assembly GCA_046096165.1 of Phycisphaerales bacterium. GTDB lineage: Bacteria > Planctomycetota > Phycisphaerae > Phycisphaerales > SM1A02 > UBA966. The sequence continues at coordinate 3,396 of JBJTJU010000297.1, forward strand.
GTGCCAGGATCGCAGGAAGCGCGACCATCGCGGCCAGCGCCACGGCGGCGACGATGGCTCCCGTCGGCGGCGTTCGTCGCGTCGGAACTTGCAAGGTGGCCTCCGGGCGGGGACGATACGTGCAGAACACGGAGGTTCGCATGCGCCAGGGACTCGGCCGCGTCGGGACGTCATCGATGGTGGGACTCTTCGCCATTGCCGTGCTTGCCGGCGCGGCGCTGTCCGCCTGCGGCACGCACCAGGGCGAGGCCGGATGGGCGAAGGACGCGCACGCCTCGGTGCGCGACGCCGCGAACTCCGTGGGCATCGGGCTTGGGACGCCGCCGTCGCCCGCCGCGATGGGAAACGGCAAGCACGAGGGGATCAAGGACCTCGAGGATCTTGAGGAAGGCGGCCGCCGCGACGGCATGGGCCCGCAGCCCGGCCCCGACGACTGGCGGATCATCACGAACTCGTTCGCCCTCTTCCGCCATGCGCCGTACGTGGCGGACATGGTGCTCGGGCTCCTGGCTGCGGTCGGCATCGGGGTCGCGCTGACCGCGTCGGGCCGCGGCACATCCGCCGATCCCGTCGCGCGCGCCGAGCAGCGCCGCGCCACGGTCACCTGCGCGCTCATCGGCTGCATCGCGGCGGAACTCGTGCAGGCCGCCGAGCAGTTCTACCTCGGTGCCGAGATCGCGCTGGTCCTCTTCGGCATCGGCGGGCTGGTGCGCTTCCGCACCGTGTTCGACGACCCGCGGCAGACGGGCCTGGCGATCATCGCCGCCGTCCTGGGCCTGGCCTGCGGCATGAGCGAGTACTCGCTCGCCGCCATCGCGCTCGCGGTCGTGTACCTGGTGAACTGGTGGCTCACGCGCACCACCGTGCTGCGCATCCGCGTGCGTGGGCGCAAGGGCGCCGACCTCGGGGTGCTGCAGGAGTCGGTCTCGCGCGAGCTGGGCGTCCGCGGCATCTCCATCCTGCGCACGACGCCCATCCCCACCGACCGCGAGGTCGAGTTCTTCGCGCGCACCGAGTCGGACCTCGACCTCGATGACCTCGTGGGTGCGCTGCATGGCGCCGCCCCGGGCGCGCGCGTCAAGGTGACGTCCTCCTGAGGCGCTCCGGCGTGGGCGCAGCCATCAGCGCAGTCGGCGTGTCACGGGCCTTCGAGGACGGCTCGGTGGCGCTCGACGGCGTGAGCCTGGACGTGGCGCCCGGGTCGGTGGCGGTCCTGGTGGGCCCGTCGGGCTGCGGGAAGACGACGTTGCTGCGCATGATCGCTGGGCTCGACTGCCCGACGCGCGGCACCGTGACGGTGGACGGTGCGGGGGCGGGCGACGAGGGTGGCCCCGCCGCGGTCGCGATCGCGTTCCAGGAACCGCGGCTCCTCCCGTGGCGCAGCACCGTGCGAAACGTGGCGCTGCCGCTCGAGCTGCACGGCGTGCCGCGGCGCGAGCGGCTGGCACGCGCCCGCGAGATGCTCGGGCTCGTGGGCCTGGCCGACGCGCACCGCAAGCTGCCGGGCCAGCTCTCGGGCGGCATGCGCATGCGCGCGGCGATCGCGCGCGCGCTGGTGACGCGGCCGCGGGTGCTGCTCCTGGACGAGCCGTTCGGCGCGCTCGACGAGATCACGCGCCACGTGCTCGACGACCTGGTGCTCTCGATCCGCTCGGAGCTCTCGATGACGGTGGTGCTGGTGACGCACTCGATCGCCGAGGCCGCCTACCTCGGCGACCGCATCTTCGTGATGGCGCCCGCGCCGGGGCGCGTGGTGCGCACCGTGGAGCCCGGCTTCGCCGCGCGCGGTCCCGCGCTGCGTGCGTCAGTGCCCTATGCATCGCTGATGGCGGACCTGCTGCAGTCGCTCGGGACGGCCATGGCATCGTCGGGCGGGGGACGCGCGGCATGAGCGCGGTGCGTTCCTTCCTGCGCGGGGCGGTGCCGCCGGCCGTGATGGTCGTGCTCCTGGTGGCCGCATGGCAGGTGTGCATCTGGGCGTTCCGGCCGAGCGCGTATCTCGTGCCCGCGCCGATGGACGTGGTGCGCGCGGCCGGCGAGATGCGCGCGCCGCTTGCGGGTGCGGCGTGGATGACGGGCACCAGCGCGGCGATCGGCTTCGCGATTGCGGCCGGTGCCGGGGTGCTTGCGGGAAGCGTGCTGGCGGCGGTGCCGTTCCTGATGCGCGGGCTCTACCCGATCGCGACGCTCCTGCAGATGGTGCCGCTGGTGGCGATCGCGCCGCTCCTCGTGATCTGGTGCGGCTACGGGCCGCGCACGGCGGTGGCGAGCGCCGCGATCGTGAGCGTGTTCCCGGTGCTTGCCGCGACGCTTGACGGCATGCGCGGCACCGACCGCGGGCTGGTCGAGCTCTTCGGCACGCTGCGCGCCGGGCGCGTGCAGCGCTGGTGGAAGCTCGAGCTGCCGTGGGCGATTCCGTCGATCGTGACCGGCCTGCGCGTGGCGGCCGGGCTCTCGGTGATCGGCGCGATCGTGGGCGAGTTCGTCGGCGCCTTCGCGGGCGACGAGTCGCCGGTCGGCATCCTGATCCTCTCGGCGATGCGCGAGAACCGCACCGACCTGGTGTTCGCCGCGGTGGCGGTGGCGGCGATCGTCGGGTTCGTGCTCTTCGGGCTCGTGAGCCTGGGTGGATGGCTGCTCCTGAGGCGGTGGCACGCGTCGGCGGCGTGACGCGCGCGGCGGGGTGCCGGGGCCCGGCTATCCTCGGATGCATGTATGCCCCGAACCGCCGCGTTTCCCCCGTGAAGATGGCCTGGCGTGCGCTGGCCGCATGCGCGTGCGCGTTCCTTGCCGCATGCTCCGCCGCGTCGCCGGCTGCGAAGCCCGGTGCGGCCGGGCCGGCCGGTGCCCCCGCCGCCACGAAGGTCCGCATCCAGCTCAACTGGGTGCCCGAGCCCGAGTTCGGGGGCATCTATGCCGCGGCGCAGGACGGTCTCTTTGCGAAGGAAGGACTCGACGTCGAGATCATCAAGGGCTCCGCCGGCACGCCCGCCGCGCAGATGGCCGCGAGCGGCCAGGTGGAGTTCGCGGTGACGAGCGGCGACCAGATCCTCTCGCTGCGCGAGCAGGGCGGCAACCTGGTGGGCCTCTTCGCGATCTTCCACACGAGCCCCATGGGCGTGATGGTGCCGGACGCGTCGCCGTACCGCTCGCTCGAGGCGCTCTGGCACAGCGATGCGACCGTCGCGATGGAAGCAGGCCTGCCGTTCGTGCGCTACCTGAACCTCAAGTACCCGGGCGGCAAGGTGAAGCTCGTGCCGACGGGCACCGGGCTCGCCGCCTTCGAGCGCGGCGCGGTGGCGGGGCAGCAGGCGTTCATCTCCTCGGAACCCGTGCAGATGGAACTGAAGAAGGTGCCGGTGCGGTTCCTCTCGCTTGCCGAGGGCGGCTACGACCCGTACACGGTGACGGTGGCGACGAGCGCGTCGTACCTCGAGCGCGAGCGCGCCACGTGCGCCGCGTTCGTACGCGCGCTGCGCGAGGGATGGACGCGCTACCTCGCCGAACCCGCGAAGTACAACCCGGAGATCGCGCGGCTCAACCCTGCGATGGGCATCGAGGCAATGGCGATCGCGGCCGAGAAGCAGCACGACCTCGTCGCGCCCCCCAAGGGAAGCGCCGACGAGGTCGGCTGGATGCCGCGCGAGCGCTGGGAACGGCTCGCGGCCCAGCTGAAGGAGCTGGGGATGATCAAGGAGCCGCCGGCCTCGATCGACGCGGTCTTCTGGAACGCGCCGAAGTGAGGCCGGCGGCG
>JBJTJU010000298.1:0-18845 GCA_046096165.1 Phycisphaerales bacterium
GTGGTGTCCCAGGTGTTCTCGCAGCAGGTCGGGTCCGCGCCGCAGACGAGTTCGCAGCAGGTCTCGTCGCTGCAGCCCGGGTTCGCGTGCGGCAGCCGGCAGTCGCCGCTCGCGTCCGCGCCGCAGAGGCCCTCGCAGCGCTCTTCGGCGAGCGCCACGCAGTCGGCGTCCCTCGCCACCGAGCAGCACGTCGGGTCGGCGTCGCAGACCGTGGCGCAGCAGTCGGAGTCCTCGCAGCCCGGGGTCGCGTGCGTCTGGATGCAGCTGCCGGCGTCCGGGTTGCATGCCTGTGCGTTGGCAGGCGGCGCCCACGGCAGCGCCGCGAGCACGGCGGCCACGAGGGCCAGCGCACCCATGCGTCGCCGCCAGGACGGATCGTTCAGCCGGTCGTGCATGGCCCCCACGCGCCAAGGAGGATGCCGAGGTCGTCGCCGTCGACGACGCCGTTTCCGTCGAGGTCGGCGATGCCGCCCGCGCCCCAGGCGCCGAGCAGGATGCCGAGGTCGTCGCCATTGACCGCGCCGTCGGCGTTCAGGTCGCCGCGGCAGGCCGTGCCCGGGCCCTGGAACGTGGCGGTGCCGCGGCCGGCGGAGGCCGCCCCGCCGATGCGCACGCGGTAGGTGGTGGTGCCGTCGGCGGTGAAGGTGGCGCGCCCCGTGCCACCGGCGCATCCCGGCGTCTGGTCGTCGCAGGCCACGCTCGATGGCTCGGCGCACCCGCGGTAGATCACGATGCGCGTGTCGAAGTCGGCGGCGTCGCAGGTGGAGACGGAGGCCGATCCCGCCGCGGGGCGCCACGAGAACCAGACGTCCTGCGACACGGCCAGGCCGTTGCCTTCGTCGCAGCCGGGGCTGATCGCGGCGCTCGAGTCGGTCGCCAGGCGCGTGTCGAAGGGGATCGCCCCGCCCGCCGCCGGCACCGCCGTCGCCAGGGCGCACTCGTCGTTCGATGGCGGCGCCGCGTCGCAGGGAACGGCGGCCGTGCGCAGCGTGTAGCGATTGCGGTTGCCGCTCGAGCCGCAGGGGAAGTCCTCGAAGGCGGACATCGCCACCACGGCGCGGTAGCTGCCGGCGGGCAGGCATCGGACGATCATGGCGGGGCAGGCCACGTCACCGGCGGCGCTGGACTGGATCACCGTCTGCGGGCAGGTGCCGTTGACGAGGAAGAGCTGGCCCGGCCCGGGGGTGCGCAGGTCGAGCATCACGGTCGTCGTCGACGCGAGGGTGAAGGCGTACCAGTCGGTGTCGCGCGTGCCGGTGTTCGCCCAGTAGGTGCCGGCGATCGTGGTGCCGAGCGTGAGCGGTGCGGTGGTGCCGTTCGGGTTGTTGCAGCCGCCGTTCGAGTCGGGCGCGCCGCACTGCTCGGCCTCGGCGACGTCTGCGTCGGCAAGGGTGCAGGTGGCCGGGGCACATGTGGCGCAGAGGACGCGCGCCTTCGACGCGCACGAGGCATCCCACGACTCGCTGCAGCAGAACGGGTCCTGCGCGCACACCACCGAGCAGCAGTCGGCGTTCGAGCAGCCGGGGGTGCCGTTCGGCGAGAGCACGCAGCAGGCAGTGGCCGAGTTGCCGCATCCTGGCGGCGGCGCAGGCGCGGGATCGATCTTGAGCAGGCCGGACCCGGCCGCGGAGGCGTCGATCCCGCCGACCGCGATCAGGTACGCGACCCCCTGCGATGCCTGGAACGTGAGCCTGCTGGTGTAGTTCGGGCAGCCGGTGCCATCGTCGTTGCAGGCGATGGCGGACGCCGGGTCGCAGGAGGCAAGCACCGCCAGGCGCGTGTCGAAGGTGGCCAGTCCGCAGGTGGACACCTCGACCGGTCCGGACACGGTGGACGTCCACCGGAACCACGTCATGCGCCGGATGCGGTCGTCGCCGAACGGTCCCGGGTCGCAGCGGCCCGTCAGGTCGAGCGTCTCGGTGCTTGCGGTCGTGTTGAAGGGGTTCGTGCCAACGAGCGCCGTGGCCGCGATGGCGCAGCCCGCGGGCGGCGGCGGCGCGGAGGTGGTGATGGTCAGGGACGCGAAGCCGTTCGTCGTGCTGCCCCAGCCGCCGATCGCGATGAACGTGGCGACGCCGGCGGTGCCCTGGAACGTGATCCGCGACGCGTACGGTTGGCCGGCGCTCGTCAGGCACCCGGGGGCATCGTCGTTGCACGTGATGACCGTCCCCGGCACGCTGCAGTCGGTGAGCGCCGCGATCTTCGTGTCGAAGCCGGCGCCGCAGGTGGCGGCCGTGTACCAGCCGCTCGCGGGCGGCACGAAGCGTGCCCACGACGCGTTGTAGACCACATCCGGGCTGGTGGTCGACACGTTGCACAGCCCGGTGAGCACCAGGTGGTTGCCCGGCGTCGTCTGCATGAGGACGGAGCCGATCGATGCCTCGACCGGGGACACGCAGGTCTGGGCGGCCGCCGGGGCGGCCAGCACGGCCGACACCGTGGCCGCCATCGCGGCGGACCATTGGCGCAGGCGGGGAATGTGCTCCGGATCGGGGATCGGCATGCGGTGCCCGGGCGAGGCGTCGGCCAGTTCCGACCCTGACCATACGAAACCCGCGCACAAGGTGATCGGACGAGCCCGCAGACCGCTGCAGGGATATACTTCTCGGACTCGCAGCCGCCGTGGTTGCGGGGACTGTTCCGGTTCCAGCCCTCCCGAGACCCCGCGCCATGTCCGTCGCCGTCGGCTCTGCCGCCCCCGCGTTCAAGCTTCCCGCCCGCCCCGGTCACGTCGTCGACGTCGGTGCCGACCTCGGCGCCCGCAAGGTGGTGCTCCTCTTCTTCCCCTTGGCCTACAGCCCGGTGTGCCACACGCAGATGTGCACCTTCCGCGACGACTGGTCGAAATGGTCGTCGCTCGGCTGCACGGTCTACGGCATCTCGGTCGACAGCCCCTTCGTGACGGCCAAGTTCAAGGAAGACCTGAAGCTGCCGTTCGAGCTGCTTTCAGACTTCAACAAGGACGTCAGCCGCATGTACGGCGCGCTGTTCGAGGACCTGATGGGCCTGCGCGGCGTCAGCAAGCGCGCGGCGTTCGTGATCGACGCCTCGGGCAAGGTGGCCTTTGCGAAGGTGAACGCCGAGGCCGGCCAGCAGGTGGACTTCGACGCGATCAAGCAGGCGGTCGCCGCGTGCTGACGGCCGGCCGTGTTTCGCTCGTCGGCGGCGCGGTCACCGCGATGCTGCTTGCGGGCGGATGCTCGGCGCCCGAGCGTGCCGCGGGCGGCATGCTGGTGATCGAGATCGCGCCGCAGTCCGGCGACGACGCCGAGCGTGCGGATCGCTCGCCCCGCCGCGGGCGCATGACCGTCGGCGAGCGTCTCGAGGTGCGCCTCGGGGCGTACGGCGGCACCGGGTACGCCTGGTCGCTCGTCGGGCCGCTGCCGGCGAACATGCAGCGGTCGTCGCGCGACCCCGCCAGCTCGACCGCGCCGGTGCCCGGTGCCGAGGGCCGGCCCGGCGGTGCCACCATGACCACCTTCGGCATGACTGCCATCGCCCAGGGCGACGCGACGCTTCGATTCGAGCTCGCGCGCCCGTGGGAGCGCGCCAAGGGCGAGCCGCCCGCGCGCACCGTCGACGTCGCCGTCGAGGTGCGCCCGGCGCGCGAACGGAGCGACGAGCCCGCCAAGTGATGGTCCCTGCGCGCGACGAATCCGTCCGGGGGCCTGCTAGACTCGGCCTTCCGCGCGGGAGTAGCTCAATGGCAGAGCAGCTGCCTTCCAAGCAGCAGGCTGCGGGTTCGAGTCCCGTCTCCCGCTTTCCGCGGCCGGCGCACCAGTGCGTCGCCGTGACCCAGCACGAGGTTCCGTGAACTACCGACGCAAGAAGCGCTCGCAGGAGCACGCGGCTGCCGACCGCCACCAGACCGGCGCCTCGGGCCGCGCGCCGCTCGACCACCCGATGGTGACCCCGGCCGTGGCCACGGTGGTGACCGAGCCGGGCCAGCTCGAGGCGCTCGTCGCCGACATCCAGTCGCACCCCGCGGTGGCCTACGACACCGAGTTCATCGGCGAGGAGAGCTTCTACCCGAAGCTCTGCCTGGTGCAGGTGGCGACGCCCACCATGCTCGCGCTGGTGGACCCGATCCCCTTCGGCGCCACGGGCGAGCGGCTCGACGGCCTCGCGCCCCTCTTCCGCGCGATCGCCGCGCCGGGCCGGACCGTGCTGGTGCACAGCGGCGACACCGACGTCGACATCCTCCGCCGCGGCGCCGGCTGCGAGCCGGGCGACATCTTCGACACGCAGGTGGCGGCCGCCATGGGGTGGATGCCGTGGCCGTCGAGCCTGGGAACGGTGGTCGAGTCGCTGGCCGGCTACCGCCTGGGCAAGGCGCACACCTTCACCGACTGGGACGCGCGCCCGCTGACCCCCGCCCAGATGGGCTATGCGGCGGACGACGTGCGCTACCTGCACCTGGTGCGGCACCTCCTGGGTGAGCGGCTCGAGGCGCTGGGTCGCCTGGAGTGGGCCTTCGCGGAGAGCCGCGAGCAGCTGCGCGGCGCCGCGTTCGACCCCGAGGGGCAGCTGCGGCGCATCCACCGCTCGGAGCCGCTGCGGCCCGGGCAGTCGGCCGTGGCGCGCGCGCTGGTGTCGCTCCGGTACACGCTCGCAAGGTCGCACGACCTGCCCGCGCGCGTGGTGCTGCCGGACGCCGCCGTGATCGAGCTCGCCAAGCGCAAGCCCACCGAGCGTGCGGCGGTGATGGGGCTCTCTGGCGTGCCGCGGCGCATCCTGCAGGCGCATGCCGACGAGATCCTGGCGGCTGTCGCGACCGCAAAGGGCGCGGCGCCGGCGTCCGACCCGCCGAACCCGCTCGCCGAGGATCCCCGCGTGCGCGCGGAGTCGGACCAGGTGTGGAACGCGCTGCAGGCGCGGTGCTCGTCGGTCGGGCTGGCGCCGAACCTGGTGGTGACGCGCGCCTCGTTCTCGCGCTGGTACGTCTCGATGGTCGATGCGCGCCGCCGCGGCGGCACGGTCGCCACCAGCGAGGGCGACTCGGCGATGTTCTCCGCCGGCGACTGGCGCCATGCGGCCGTCGGCCGCTGGCTCGAGGGATTCCTGCGCGGCGACGAGCGGCTCGAGCTCGTGTGGAGCGCCTCGGGCATGGTCGCGCCGGGCTACGTGCGTCCCGCCGGGGCAGTAGCATCGGGCGCATGACGACCCTCCGACGACCGATCGCGGCGACGCTGCTTGCAGGCAGCGCGCTGGTGCTTGCCGCGTGCGCCGCCCGGTACCCCCAGCAGGGCGGAAGCTCCGCGGGCGACCCGGGCGGATGGACCGACCTCTTCGACCGCACGACGCTCGAGGGCTGGAAGCCGTTCCTGCCGGAGGCCGGTGCGGACCCGAAGAAGACGTGGTTCGTCGAGGACGGCGTCATCAACTGCACCGGCAGCCCCGCGGGCTACATCGCCACCGCCAAGACCTACACCGACTTCGAGCTCGAGCTCGACTGGCGGTTCCTGCCGGAGAAGGGCCCGGGCAACAGCGGGGTGCTGCTGCGCGTCCAGGAGCCCGACCAGGTGTGGCCGAAGAGCATGGAGGCCCAGCTGCAGGACCGCCGCGCCGGCGACATCTGGAACATCGGCGACTTCCCCGCGAAGACCGATCCCGAGCGCACCATGGGCCGGCAGACCACCCGCCGCGGCCGCTGCTCGGAGAAGCCCGTCGGCGAGTGGAACTGCTACCGCATCGTGATGGACGGCACCCGCCTGGAGCTCTACGTCAACGGCGAGCTGCAGAACGTCGCCACCGACGTCGAGCGCGTGGCCGGCCGCATCGCGCTGCAGAGCGAGGGCGCGTGGATCCAGTTCCGCAACATCCGCATCCGCCCGCTGCTCGGCAAGGGCAACGGCCGGGGGTTCGAGTGACGCAGGCCGCCGCGGGCGAGCTGCGCGTCGTCCGTCCCGACCCGGCGCGCACGGCGCCCGTCTCGATGGACGGCGTGCGCGGGGCGAGGATGGAGATCCTGGTCGGCCGCGAGCACGGTGCGCCCAACTTCTCCATGCGCCACTTCGTGGTGGAGGCCGGTGGCCACACGCCGCACCACCGCCACGCCTACGAGCACGAGGTCGTGGTGCTGGAGGGCGAGGCGGACGTCGCCTGCGGCGAGCGCGTCCACCGCGTCCGCGCGGGCGACGTGCTCTACGTGCCGCCCGATGCGATGCACCAGTTCCGCAACGCCGGCACCGGCGCGCTGCGCTTCCTGTGCCTGGTGCCCACCACCTTCGACTGCGGCAAGCCGACCCCGGGGTCGTGACCGGCCGCGCGCATCGCGCGCGCACCGACCGAAAGAACACGGCGGCAGGCCGAGGCCTGCCGCCGTGCGTGCTTTGGGGTTGCATGCGCCGGGCCCCGCGCCCGGCGACGGTTCACTTCGTCGGGTCGTCGTCGGCGACGGGCGCGGCCTGCGGCGCGCGGGTGGCGGGCGCCTTCGTGGCGGCCGCAGACTCCGCGGGCGTGCGCTCCTCGGACGACTCGACCATCGCCATGTCGAAGGAGAGCGGCGTGAGGAAGAGCTCCACGCGGCGGTTCTCCACCGCGCCCTTCGAGCCGTTCACGACGATCGGGCGGTACTCGCCGTAGCCGGCGACCTGGAAGCGGCTCGCGGTGACGCCGTCCTTGACCAGCGCGTTGCGCAGGCTCGCGGAGCGGTAGACCGAGAGCATCACGTTATTGCCAAACTTCGCCTTGGTGCGGACCACCGGCATGTTGTCGGTGTGGCCGACCACCTTGACCTCGAACTTCGAGGCCGAGGGCGAGTTCAGGATCGACGCGAGGCGGGCGAGCACGGCGCTGGCGCCGGGCTTGAGCTGGTCGCTTCCGGGGTCGAACGTGAAGTCGTTCTTGAAGCGCAGCATGCCCGTGCGCGGGTCGAACTCGAACACGTCGGGGTTCGAGAGCGCGAGCGCCTCGAGCTCCTTGCTCAGGTCCGGCGGCAGCTGGTTGATCTCGAGCGAGGCGAGCTGCTTCTTCAGCTCGTCGTACTTGGCGATCCAGGCGTCGAGGTCCCCGTTGCCGGAGGCCATGCGCTTCTGCAGCTCCTCCAGGTCGGCCATGGTGGCCGCGATCTGGGTGCGCAGGCGCTCTTCGTTCGCGCGTGCGGTCGCCAGTTCGTTCTGGGCGGTGAGCAGCTGCTGCTCCTGCCCCTTGTAAGCGGTGAGAAGGTCGTTGTACTTCTGCTCCGGAATGCAGCCGGCCGAGACCAGCACCGTGCCCGCGAGCAAACCACTCGTCATCCATGCGCGCTTCATCGTTGGGATCCTCCCAAAGCGTGGTTGTGAAGCCGGGTGTCCGTCGATGCGCACGACGGGCCGGCGTTGTGAAAGACATCTGCCCCGAAGGGGGCTCGCGAATTGTAATGGGCCCGGGCGGGGCGCGGGGGCGGCCCCCGCGCCCGCGGAAAGTCCGCCCTCCCGGTCCGTGGCGGCCGATACAGTGTGGGTCGCCCCGGCCGCCCCGGGGAACCCCCCGATGGCCCACGCCACCACCGCTTCCGACCCCGCCAGCGCCCTTGCCAAGGCCGGTCCGTACCCGATGGCCGCCTACCAGTTCCTCCAGGAGGGGCTGCGGCACACCGTCCGGCAGGTGCACGAGCAGCGCTCGGCCGACCCCTCGATGGGCGACATGGCCGACGGCGACCACGTCACCGGACAGCAGCTCTGCGTCGGCCTGCGCGACTACGCCATCGGGCAGTTCGGCCTGCTGGCGCCCGTGGTGCTGGAGTCGTGGTCGATCCGCCGCACCGACGACTTCGGCCGCATGGTGTTCGCGATGATCGATGCCGGGCTGATGAGCAAGACCGCGCACGACACGCCCGAGGACTTCTGCGGGGTCTACGACTTCGAGGAAGCCTTCCACCGCGAGCACGCGGTGGCGGCAATCCGCGCGCCCGCGGTCTGAGCGGCCGTCGCGCCGCCTGCAACGCCCGCAGCGCCGCCGGGACGCCTCGCGGCGGGTCCTACAATGACCGCATGTTCGATCGCCTGAGCGATTCGCTGTCCTCCGCGTTCCGGAACCTCACCGGGCGGGGTCGCCTCTCCGAGTCCAACGTCCGCGAGGCGATGGCCGAGGTGCGCACGGCGCTCCTGGAGGCGGACGTCAACCTGGAGGTGGTCGACCGCTTCTGCGAGGACTGCGTCCAGGACGCGCTCGGCCGCGAGGTCACCAAGAGCCTCGAGCCCGGGCAGGAGATGGTCGGCATCGTGCACCGGCGGCTCGTCGAGCTGCTCGGGCCGGTCGACCGTCACATCACGCTCGTCGAGCCGGGGCCGACCGTCGTCATGCTCTGCGGCCTGCAGGGAAGCGGCAAGACCACGACGTGCGGCAAGCTCGCCGCGTGGTTCCGCAGGCGCGGGCAGAGCGTCATGGTGGCGGCGGCGGACCTGCAGCGCCCGGCGGCCGTCGAGCAGCTGCAGACGGTGATCGAGGGCGTGGCGGCGAACGGCACCGGCCCGGGCCGAGTCGCCTTCTACGGCGAGCCCGACAAGTGCGCGGAGTACGGCAAGGCCGTCGGCGTCGCGGTGGGCGTGTGCCAGCGGGCGCTCGCGGCGGCCAAGCAGGGCAAGTTCGACGTCCTGGTGCTCGACACGGCGGGACGCCTGCACGTCAACGACGAATTGATGCGCGAGCTCGAGGCCGTCGACCGGGCGCTGCAGCCGCACAACATCCTGCTCGTCGTCGACGCAATGACCGGCCAGGACGCGGTGCAGAGCGCGAAGGCGTTCCACGGGCGCCTCCAGGTGGACGGCATCGTCCTGAGCAAGTTCGACAGCGACACGCGCGGCGGCGCGGCGCTCAGCGTGAAGACGGTCACCGGCGCCCCGATCAAGTTCGTGGGCACCGGCGAGCGCTTCGACGCGCTCGAGGAGTTCCATGCCGACCGCGCGGCCGGCCGCATCCTGGGGATGGGCGACGTGGTCAGCCTGGTCGAGAAGGCCCAGGCCGAGGTCAACGAGGCCGAGGCCGAGGAGGCCGCGGCCAAGATGGCCAAGGGGCAGTTCACGCTGCAGGACTTCCTGAAGCAGATGCGCATGATCCGGCGCATGGGCCCGATGAAGCAGATCCTGGGGCTGCTGCCGGGCGTCGGCGGCATGCTCAAGGACGTCGACATCGACGAGAAGCAGATCGATCGCATGGAGGCGATCATCCTGTCGATGACCCCGCGCGAGCGCGACCGGGTCGGCATCATCGACCGCAGCCGGCAGAAGCGCATCGCCGCCGGCAGCGGGGCCAAGCTCGACGACGTGTCCCGGCTCGTCAAGCAGTTCGAGCTGATGCAGAGGATGACCCAGCAGATGGCCGGCATGGGCGCGATGGGGAAGGCACGCGCCATGCAGGAACTCTCGCGCGCGGGGGCGGGAGCGGGCGGCATGCCGGCGTTCCCGATGCGCGGCTCCACCGTCACCGAGAGCCCGAAGGCGCGTTTCAAGCAGCGGAAGAAGCGCTGAGCGGCGCGTTGGCGGCCCGCATCGCCCGGCCGGCGCTCAGGCGCGCTTCGAGCGCACCCACTCGCCCAGGCGCTCGCGCGTCCAGGCATTCACGCAGAGGTCCGTGCCCAGCCAGCCGCGCCGCGCGGTGAGGACGCCGTAGGGGAGCTGGTCGAAGTCGCCGTCGCCGTGGGCGTCGGTGTCGATCGCCACCAGGCAGCCGGCGTCGCGGCAGATCCGCACGTGCGCATCGCGCAGGTCCAGGCGCATGGTGTTCGCGTTCACCTCGAGCGCCACGCGCCGGGCGGCGGCCTCGCGCGCCAGCAGCGCGATGTCCGGGGAGAGCCCCTCGCGTGCGCCGACGATGCGCCCGGTCGGGTGGCCGATCACGTGGACGAGCGGGTGCCGGATCGCCATGAGCAGGCGTTCGGTGGCCGCCGCGGGTTCTGCCCGCAGGGCGCTGTGCGGGCTGGCCACCACGAAGTCGAGCTCGGCGAGCACGTCGTCCGGGTAGTCGAGCGTGCCGTCGGCGAGGATGTCGACCTCGCTGCCTGCGAGCACCGCGATGCGCTTGGCGTGCGCGCGGGCCACCTCGCGCACCGCGGCGGCGTGCGCGCGCAGGCGCTCGACGGTGAGTCCGTTGGCCTGCGCCTGGCCGCGGCTGTGGTCGGTGATGGCGATGGTGTGGAAGCCGCGGCGGACGGCCTCGCGCACCATGCCGTCGATCTCCAGGGTGCCGTCGCTCGCCGTGGTGTGGCAGTGGAGCTCGGCGCGGATGTCCTCGACGCGCACGAGGTCGGCGGGCGGGCGGGCATGGAGCTCGCCGTGGTCCTCGCGCAGCTCGGGCGGGATCCACCACAGGCCCAGGGCCTCGTACACCGCCTCCTCGGTGCGCGCGGCGACGGGTGCCTCGCCGCGCGACTGCGGCGTGCCCTCGGCGCCGGCGGATTCGCGGAACAGGCCGTACTCGTTGAGGCGCATGCCCATCCTCTGCGCGCGCTCGCGCAGGCGGACGTTGTGCTCCTTGCTTCCGGTGAAGTAGAGGAGCGCGGCGCCGAACCGGTCGTCGTCCACGGTGCGCAGGTCGACCTGCAGGCCGCGGTCGGTGCGCACGCTGGTCTTGGTGTCGCCGGAGGCGATCACCTGCGACACCCCGGGCGCGCCGCGCAGGGCGGCGTGCAGCGCGGCGTGGTCGGTGCCGCTTGCGAGGAGGTCGATGTCGCCGATGGTCTCGCGTCCGCGGCGCAGGCTGCCCGCATGCGAGACCTGCGCCGCGCCCGGCACCGCGCGCAGCATCTCGCAGAAGGCGAGCGCCACGGGCATCGCCTCGCCGAGGCGGATGCGGCCGCGCGTCCCCTCCATGAACCGCAGGGCGTCCTCGATGGCCTTCAGCGTCTTCGGGCCCATGCCGGGCAGGCCGCCGAGCGAGCCGTCCGCCAGCTTGCGGCGCAGGGTGTCGACCGAGTCGACGCCGCCCTCCTGCCACAGGGTGCGCACGCGCTTGGGCCCCAGCCCCGGCACCTGCAGGAGCCCCGGCACGCCCGCGGGGATGGTGGCGAGCAGCTCGTCGTGCTCCCTTACCTTGCCGGTGCGTGCCCATTCCTCGATCTTCTGGGCGCTCGAGTCGCCGATCCCGGGGATGGCGCGCAGGCGCGCGGGGTCGGATGCGGCAAGGGCCGCGATGTCCTCGCCGGACTCCTCGATGGTGCGCGCCACCTTGCGGTGCGCATTCACGCGGAAGGCGTTCGCGCCGGTCAGGTCGAGGACGTCGGCGATCTCGGAGAAGACCCGGGCGAGTTCGGCGTTGCGGCTCATGGCGTGCGGGCGCGCAGGGCGTCGCGGACGCGGGCCAGGAAGCCGGCGTCCGGCAGCGAGTACGGGCGGAACTTCTCGAGCGTGCCGGCCTCGTCGTTGGAGACGAGCCCGCGGTGGAACCCGAGGCGGCTGGCGGCGGGGCCGTCGATCAGCGCGCTCGAATCGTTGGCGCCCATCTGGAACAGCACCTTGGTGTCGAGCTCGCGCATGGCGTTTCGGTCCACCGAGCGCTGCAGGCCGGCCACCGTGTCTGCCCACAGGATGCAGTGGATGCCCACCAGGGGGCCTTCCTTCAGGAGGAGGGCCAGCACCTTGTCCGGCGTGGGCGGGCCGTCGCCGGCGCCGTAGCCGAAGTCGTCCTCGTTGCGGCGGAGCGCGCGGAAGCGGTGCAGGCCGTTCACCAGCAGGTAGATGCCGGGCGCATCGGAGGCGCCGTCCGCGGTGCGGCGCGCCAGCTCCTCGCCGAGGGCGACCACCGCATCGCCCGCCTCGCGCAGCGAGGGCATCGCCACGTCATGCGGCAGGGCGGCGCGCACCGCGGCCAGCGCGCCGTGCAGCCGGTCATCGGGCGTGGTGCCGTCGAGGACCACCAGGCGCGGTCCCGCGGCGGGCACCTGCGCCGCGATCGAGAGCATCGCCATCGCAAGCAGCGCGCACGCCGCCTCGTCGCGCTGGCCGACGATCGCCACGTTCGAGCCGCTGCGGCGGACCAGTGAGACGTTCGTCGGCTCCTTGATGCTGACCGCGTCGCCGAACCACACCTTCGGGGCGAACTGCGCACGCCCGGGGTCCGGCCGCGCGAGCGACTCGAGGAGCGGGGCGTTGGACGCCGGGTCGGCGGGCTGGTTCCCCTCGAAGACGATCGGGGCCGGGCGCGCGGGGCCGGGTTTCGTTCGCGCGAAGGCGGCCACCTCGCGCAGGCGCGACTCGCGCTCCTCGTCGCCGATCCACACCACCTGGAACGGGCTGTTCCCCTCGACCAGGCCGCCGGCATCGTTGTAGATCGCCTCGCCGGGACGCGTGAGGAGCCGCGCCGCCGTGTTGTCGTCGGAGAGGATGAGCTGGCTGTCGGCCTCGTTGCACTGGAGCGCGATGCGCACGCCCATCTGGCCCATGGTGCTGCGCGCGATGCCGTAGGCGCCGCCGAGCGTCTGGCTTCCCAGGACGACGTGCATGCCGAAGGCGCGGCCCTGGCGCACCAGGCGGTCGAGGAGGAGCGCCGAGTCCTGCGCGACCTTGTCGTCCTCGATGAAGAGCTCCTGGAACTCGTCGACCACCAGCAGGCACCGCGGCATGCGGTCGGGCCGGCCGAGGGCGCGCCAGTCGGCGATGTTCTGCACGTTCTCCGAGCGGAACAGCTCGCCGCGGCGGCGCAGCTCGTCATCCAGGCCCTGCAGCACGCTCAGCCCGAACTCGCGGTCGCTCTCGACCGCCACCGCGCGCGCGTGCGGCAGGCCGTTCGCGGCGTAGGCCTTGAACTCGACGCCCTTCTTGAAGTCGACGAGCCAGAACTCGACCTCGTCGGGCGAGTACCAGAGCGCGGTGTTGACGATCAGCGCGTTGAGGAGCGAGCTCTTGCCCGAGCCCGTCTTGCCCGCCACCAGCGCGTGCTGGCGGGTTCCCTCGCCGAGCGCCAGGTGCTGCAGCCGGTTGGCGCCGCTTCGGCCGAGGGCCACGCGGAACGACCCGGCGCTCGACATGGTCCAGCGTTCCCCGGGCCGGGGCGCCACCGACGTGAACGGCACCTCGACGCGGTTGCCTTCGCGCGCCGCGCGCCCCACGTCACGCGCCACGCGCTGGAGCAGCGCGTCGTCCGGCGGCCGGTCGGGGTGGAACGGCAGCTCCGCGGCGCGACCCTCGTCGATCCGCCACCCGGGTTCGCCGGGGCCGTCGCGCCAGGCCACCTGCAGCGCGCCGCGGCGCAGGTCCGAGGCGTCGAGCCCGGCCGGCAGCGCGGTGCGCCGGTCATGCAGCAGCAGCACGTGCACGCCGCAGCGCGCGCCGCTCTGCAGGATGCTCGCGAAGCGCCGCGCGGCCTGCTCGGAGACGTTCACCGGGAAGTCCGCCATCACCAGGAAGCGGTAGGGCTCGGCGATCTCGCCGGCCTGGCGGTTGTAGTCCTCGAGCGACGCGTACTCGTTGCGCAGGTACTTCTGGATGACCGTCTCCATGTGGTCGGTCAGGTCCGCCAGGCGCTGCTCGATGTGCCGCTGGTCGGTCCACACCCGGTCGGTCACCAGGAGTTCCAGTTCGACCGCCAAGTGCAAGAAGCCCGCGAAGCTCTGCCCGAGGCCCACGGGGTCGACGAAGGTGAACCGCGCCTTGCCCGGCGGGATGCCGACGAGGACGCGCGCCACGGCGTTCTGCAGGATGGCCAGGCCCTCGGCGCGTCGCTCGGGCGGCGCGTCGACCACGAGCGACATGCGGTGCGGGGCCACCAGGAGGGCGGGCAGGCGCCAGGTGCCCGAAGGCGTCCCCGGCGGCCACGCGAGGTCCGGTTCGGTGGGCCAGGAACCGGGGATCACCTCGAGCGGCAGCGACAGTTCCCCGATCCGCAGGAACGGCGGTCCGCCGCCCATGGACGGCCCGCGGCGCTCCCAGTCGGCGGCGGTCCAGGAAAGGGCATGCGCGCGGTCGGCCTCGTCGAGGGCGCCGATTCCCGCCATGATCCGCCCCTGCGCGCGGCGCCAGGCATCGCGTGCGGCGGACACTGCCGTGTCCTCCGCGGCCGCGGTCTCGGCCTCGACCGAGTCGCGCCGGGCGGACTCCTCAGCCAGCGCACGGTCGCAGCGCGCCGCGGACTCCGACAGGCGCGCGTCGCGGGTCGCGACCGCGGCGTTCACCGCCGTGGCGCGCTGCTTCAGGACCTTGGCGTGGTAGTGCGGGGCGCGCTGGTCGACGGTGGCCACGTACTCGCGCAGCTTCTGCTCGATGTCGGCAAGGGTGGGCTGGAACGTGCCGTCCGCGGCGGCCATGTCCGCGTCGTGCCGCGCCTTCGCGGCCGCCTCTCGCTCGGCGGCCGTGCGTTCGGCGGCGGCCCGCAGCCGCTCGAGCGCCCCGAGGGCACGCGAGGCGACCTCGACGAACGCCCCGTGGCGTGCGCGCACCTCGCGGCGCGCGATGCTCCAGAGGACGGCGGTCGCCACGACGAACAGGGCGGCGCCGGCAACGGCACCCCACAGTGCCCCCGGCGCGCGTGCGACGCCGAGCGGCCCGGCGACGAGCGCACCGATGCCCGCGCCCGCCGCCGGCACCAGGATGCCGGGCACGGCGAGGATCGGCCCTCGGAAGATGCCGGCGGACCGGCACGCACGCAGCGCGGCGAGGCGCCCCTGGAGCAGCGCGGCGGCGTCGCGGATCGACGCGGCGTCGGCCGGGGCGTCCGGCACCGGGGCCGCGCGCAGCGGTCGCTGGCGGTAGCCGCGCACCACCGACTCGGCCTCGGCGACCAGCGCGGCCACCTGCGTGCGCGCGGACTCGGCGCGCGTGACCTGGGCCTCGCGCCACTTGCGGATCTCCGGGAGCGCCGCCTCGTAGACGCTCTCGGCCATCCAGATCCGTTCCTCGTACTTGCCGCGCGCCTCCTCCTCGGCCTTCTCGGCGTGGCGTGCGGCGTCGGCGCGGATCTTGGCTTCCTCGCGGCGGACGCGCTCGGCCTCCTGCGCGGCGTGCTCCTCGACTCGCTCGATCTCCCGCGCTGCCTCGTCCCGGATCGATGCCTCGGCCGATTCGCGCGCGGCGCGGATCGTCTCGATGGCCTGCGCGTGCATCCGGTCGTTGAGCGACCGCATGCGCGCGGCCTCGCGGCGGGCGCCGTCCATTGCGGCGGTGCGCGCGGCGGCGGCCTCGTGCAGGGCCTCGACGAGCGCCCGCTCGTCGGTGAACGGGCCTCCTTCGTGGTCGTCCGGCGCGGGCTGCACGCCGCGATGATAGGTGAGCCCCCGGCGGACTCAGGGCTCGTCGCCGCAGTCGCGGCGCACGCGCTCGAGCGTCTCGTTGATCGAGTCCATCGCGCCGAGCGCCGTCCGGATGCAGGTGTCGAGCCGGTCGAGGTGGTGGCGCTCGATCGACTGCGACACCGGGTCGTCCCAGGACTGCCGGGCCTGCTGCCACGCCACGAGCAGCGTGCGCTGCGCGTCCTTGATCTTGGCGCGTGCGCCCGCGACGCTCATGCCGGGGCCTTCCCGTCGCCGTCCGCAGGCTCGCCATCCCCTGCGTCGCCGCCGTCCGCCTCGCCGCCGCGCGCCATGCTCGAGAGGTCCCCGAGGATCCCCAGGATGCGCTCGGATTCCGGCCCGCCGCGCAGGTAGTCCTCGAGGTGCTCGCTCATCCGGCGCATCATGGCCGCCAGCTGCGGGATGTCCCGGTCGAGCGCGGTCTGCATCGGGGCGAGCGCCCCCTTGAAGACGATCGCCTGCCGCGGCAGCTCGATGGCCCACTTCTTCGAGGCGCGCAGGCGCTCCTCGGCGAACTCCAGGCGCCGCTGCGCACGCTCGAGCGCCTTGCGCTCGTCGACCACGCTCGGCCTCGCCTCCGGGGTGGCCTTGATCTCCTGCTTGCGGAACAGGGCGCTCTTGCAGGCGACGACCTCGTCCTGTCCCTTGCGGATGCGCTTCTTCCAGGCGTCCATCCGGTCACGCTCGAGCCAGTCGATGGTGCGGTCCAGCTCGCCCTCCGCGTCCTCCAGGGCGAGCGACATCGCCTCCGCCGCCGTGATGAGCGCCGCGCGGAAGCGCTCGATGGTGGCGACGTCGGCGACCCGTGCCTGGTCGGACATCGCTCAGCGCTGGTTCAGGTAGGCGTCGGCCGCGTCGGCCTTGCGCAGGAGGTAGGGCACGTGCTGCTCGGCGGCCTTGGTGAACTTCTGCAGCACGCGCACCGTCGCGTCGAATTCCTCGGCGAACTTCGCCTGCTCCTGGTCGCGCCAGGTCTGGGCGAGCGTGGCCATGCGCGCGTTGAGGCCGCCGGTCTGCTGCTGCAGGTCGGCGGCGAACTTCTTCAGGTCCTGCGCGAAGCGGCGGAGCTCGGCGGGGTCGACGATTGCCTTGGCCATGGGGAGGGCTCCTTCGGTGCGGGTCAGGTCACTTCGCGGGGGCTGGCGCCGGGGCGGGCGCGGCGGCGGGAGCGGCCGGCGCCGCCTCCACCTGCGCGGCCGGCGTCTCGTCCGGGTACGGCACGAACGCGGCGATCAGCCCGTCGCCGATCCCGAGGAGCGCCCATCCGGCGATCAGGCCCGCGCAGACGGCTTCCTTGGAGTCGACCCACAGCCGCCAGCCGAACTCGCCGGCGCGCTGGAGGTAGCGGTGCTCCATGGTGGTGAAGAACGCCGCGCCGATCCACATCATGATGGTCGACTCGGGCGGCAGCACGACGCCGAGGCCGATGCCGACCGCGGAGATCGGGAACTTGCCGCGCGAGGCGATGCGCGCGGTCTCCAGGACCACGGCGATGATCGCGCCCCACATCATGGCCCACGCGGCGGAGACGGGCAGCACGCCCCACAGCTTTCGGATGCCGTCCACCGTCTGGACGAGCGGCGCATCGGCGCCCGCGGTGCCCATCCCCTCGATCACCTTCGAGATCGCCGCCCACTGCAGGGCGCCGGGCACCGCCCACGTGTCGGTGATGTGCGACTCGATGGTGGTGCCGGCCTCGCGGTTGGAGAGGAACAGGACGAAGAAGAGCGGCGTCGACGCGATGGCGCCGGCCAGGATGCCGATGCAGTGGCCCCAGGCCTGCTGGCGTGGCTTCGCGCCCAGCATGTAGCCGGGCTTGATGTCCATCAGCAGGTTCGAGGCGTTGGAGGCCACCTCGGTGGTGACGCCCGCCGTCATCAGGTTGGTGCCGGGGTTCGCCGGCTGCATGGCGCCGAAGGTGAACTGCGTGATCTTCGAGAGCGACCCGGTGGGCGTGGTCGAGGTGAGCGCCGTCGCGTTTGCCGCGATCAGCGTGAGCACGATGATGAGCGGGATGGAGAGCGCCCCGAGCCACGGATCGACCCCGAACCACTCGTGGTTCAGCCAGATGATGATGGCGCTGAACACCGGGATGCCGATGAAGCTCACCTTGAGCGGGAGCTCGATGCCCTTCAGGCAGTCGCCCCCGTCGGCGCCGCGGCGCGCGAACGGCGCGGCGAACGCCGAGATCAGCACCTTCGGCTTGGCGAAGAGCCCGAGCATCGAGGCGGTGAGCATCATCGAAACGCCCCACCACAGGCACCAGGTGTTGGTGAGGTGGGCGCGGCCGAAGACGGCCTTGGCCATGTCGTAGGTGCCGTCGGCCGCGGCGATCTGCGCGTAGTTCTTCGGCAGGATCTCTCCCGCCTGGATCATGAGCGGCGCCAGCACCAGGTAGTTGGCCACCATGCCGATCAGCAGGCTGTTGGCGATCCGCATGCCCATCAGGCCGCCGGCGCCCACCATGCTCAGGTCGAAGGCCATGATCATGCCGAGCTTGTCGAGGCGGATGCCGCCGATCGCCGGCGTGACGTGCTTGTAGATCCACGCGTCGAGCCGCTCCGGGATCACGTGGAAGAGCGTGTCCTTGGCCTTCGACGTGCCGATCACCGAGATCTGCAGGACGGCCATGTACCCGCCCGCCACCAGCACCTGGAGCAGGGCGCCGATCCCCGCGGCCCACGCCAGGGCCTTCGCCTTGAAGACGCCCGCGTCGACGGCGCCGTCGGAGGCGCCGGTGCGCGCCGACTCGATGGGCATGCCGTCCGCGTCCTGGTTGCGCGTGCCGCCCTCCGGGGCGTCCGGGTAGAGCGAGTCGAGCACCACGGCGCACGCGCGCCCCTCGGGGAAGGGCTGCTGCTCGTCGTTGATGAACCGACGCTTCATCGGGAACGCCACCAGCACCCCCAGGATGCTGGCGATCACGTTCCAGATGAGCATCTTGTGCCACTCCATGACCTGGTCGGTCACGAACATGTAGGCCATCAGCGCGCTGATCAGCGGGCCGGTCATGTAGCCGGCCGCGGTGGCGATCGACTGGACGGCGTTGTTCTCCAGGATCGTCATGTCCCGCGAGATCTGCAGGCGCGAGATGGCCCGGAAGATGACGAAGGACAGGATGACGCTCGTGACCCCGACGCCCAGCGTCCACCCGGTCTTGGCCCCGATGTAGAGGTTGGTGGCGCTCAGGATGCCGCCGAGCATGAACCCGGTCACCGCGGCGCGCAGCGTCAGCTGCGGCATGTTGCCGCGGAAGACGTTCTCGAGCCACCAGCGGTCCTTCTGCTCGCGGGTCCAGGTGCGCGTCTGTTCGTCCGTCAGGTGGGGCAGTGCCATCGGTGGGCAGCGTAGCGGTGCCGCCGGGGTTACCCTCCGCGGCGATGGGTCCGCCCCCCGACGCATCCGCCCCATACTCGCCTGACGGCGGATTCGTCGGCACGTGCATGCGCGCGGCCGCCGGGGCGCTTCGGACGCGGCCGGCCCTGATGGCCGGGGCCATGCTCGTGATCGCCGCAGCCAACGCGCCGCAGCAGCTGGCGCAATGGGCGGCATCCGCGGGCCTGGAGCGGATGCAGGCCTCGGCGGAGGCGCGCGGCAGCGCCGCGCCCACGCCCGAGGAGGCGATCGCGGACCTGGCGACCGCCGC
>JBJTJU010000299.1:0-9839 GCA_046096165.1 Phycisphaerales bacterium
GGCGTCGACGACCTCCGGCAGGGCGGCGTCGGACAGCGGGCGCCAGCTCCACCACGTGTCGCGTGCCTTGCGCGCGCGCTGCTCGACGACCGCGGCGGCGACGCCCTCGGGCTTGGCGCCCTCCGCTGCGGCACCGGTCCCGTGGCCGGCCGGAGGTCCCGCGGGCGGGTCCGCCAGCAGGAGGGCGGCGGCCAGGATCGGTCCGGCGTGCATGACGCCCAAACATAGTGCCTCGCGGCTGCGGCGTTTCGGACGGGTCGGCCGAAACCGCGTGGCCGCACGCCTTCATACGATCGTCGCACCATGGCGCCGGTTCATCGCACGGTTATTGCCGTCCTCGTGTTCATCGGTGCCGTGGCCGTGCGCGATGCCTCCGCGGCGCGTGAACTGGTCATCCACTGGACCCGGCTCGACCAGGCGTACGACGGCTGGAACGTCTGGGCATGGGCGCCGGGCAAGGATGGCCGGGCCTACCCGCTGAGCGGCTCCGACGACTTCGGCCGCATCGCGGTCGTGCCGGTCGATGACGGGACCGACCGCGTGGGCATCATCGTCCGGCGTGGCGAGTGGCTCGAGAAGGACGGTGACGGCGACCGCTTCATCGACGTCCCGGCTGCCGGGCGGCGTGAGGTGTGGCTCGTGGCGGGCGACGCCACCATCCACGACGTGCCGCCGACCATCGATCGCGCGCCCCGCATCGAGGCCGCGTTCCTCGACGCCCGCGACCGCGTGCTTGTCGCCACCAACATCCCGTTTGCGCCGGCGGTGTCCAGCAAGATCGGCCTTGAGTGCGTCGATTGCACCAATGGCCCGCGCATCCGGTCGGTGAAGGCGGTGACGCCGGCCGGCGCCACCCGGCCGATGCTCGAGCTGACGCTGTCGCGCCCGGTGCGCCCGGACGAGATCGCATCGCTTCGGCTGCAGCCACCCGGCGCGCCCACGGTCACCGTCTACGCGCGCGGCGTGCTCGAGGACAGCGCGTTCACCCCGACCGACGCGGTGCTGGGCGCGCGCTGCACGGCGGCGTCCACGGTGTTCCGCACGTGGTCACCGGTGTCGGCGTCGGTCGACCTGCTGCTCTTCGATGCCCCGGCGTCGCCCGAGCCCTCGCAGGTCATCCCGCTCGGCCGGCGCCCGCGCGGCGAATGGGAGGCCACCGTTCCCGGTGACCTGCACGCACGTCCCTACGCCTACCGCTTCCGCCACTACGGCACGGAACGCGTCGTGCCCGACATTCACGCCTATGCCGCCACCGCCGATTCGTCCCGCTCGGTGGTCGTGGACCTTTCACGCGCCGCGCCGCCGGGCTGGGCCGACACGCCGCTTCCGCGCCTGGCGCAGCCGACCGACGAGGTGATCTACGAGCTCCACGTGCGCGACTTCTCGGTGGCGGACGCGTCATGCCCGGCACCGGCACGCGGCACCTACCTCGGCCTCGTGCACGCAGGCACCGCGGCCGCGGGTGGGGCGACGGGCCTCGCGCACCTGAAGGAACTCGGCATCACGGCAGTGCACCTCATGCCGGTGCATGACTTCACCGCCGCGCCGGACGCCTACAACTGGGGCTATTGGACCGCGCTCTTCAACGTGCCCGAGGGCAACTACGCCTCCGCCACGGCCGACCCGCTCGCGCCGGTGCGTGAACTCCGCACCGCCATCCAGTCGCTGCACGCCGCCGGCATCCGCGTCATCCTCGACGTCGTCTACAACCACACGTCCTCGAGCGGTGCCGCGAGTCCATTCGACGGCACCGTGCCGTACTGGTTCTTCCGCACCACGCCGGACGGCCGCTACACCAACGACGCCGGCTGCGGCAACAGCGTCGCCGACGAGCGCACGATGGTCCGCAAGTACATCCTGGATTCGCTCGCGTTCTGGCTCGACGCCTACCGGGTGGACGGATTCCGGTTCGACCTTCTGGGAACGCACGACCCCGCCACCGTGCGCGCCGCATGCGCGCTGGTCCGAGCCCGCCGCCCCGATGCCACCCTCTACGGCGAGCCATGGACCGGCGGCGGACCGATCCGCTTCGGGAAGGGTGCGCAGAAGGGCATGCCGATCGCGGTCTTCAACGACCACCTGCGCAACGCGATCCGCGGTGACCTCGACGGCACCGCCAGCGGATTCGCCACCGGCCCGGGCGGCGACCGCGACGCCGTGCGACGTGGCGTGGCCGGCGCGATCGACGACTTCACGCGCGAACCCACCGAGACCATCAACTACGCGTCGGCGCACGACAACCTGTCGCTCGTGGACAAGATCGCGAAGGCCGCGCCGGCAGCCGACGGTGCCACGCGCCGCGCGATGCAGAAGCTCGCGCTCGGCACCGTGCTCGTGAGCCAGGGCATCCCCTTCATCGAGGGCGGCAGCGAGATCTGCCGCACCAAGCAGGGAAACCACAACTCCTACGAGGCGGGCGACGCCATCAACCGCTTCGACTGGGACGCGAAGGCCGGCTGCCGCGACGTGTCCGACTACGTGGCCGGCCTGATCGCGATGCGCCGCGCGCATCCCGCGTTCCGCATGGCGGACGACGCAGACGTGCGCCGCGCCATCGCGTGGGTCGACGCGGGCCCCGCCGTGGCGTGGACGATCGACGGCACGCCCTCGAAGGACCCGGCGAAGCGCCTCTTCGTGGCGCTGAACGGCGAGCCGGTGCCGGTCACCGTGCGGCCGCCGTCCGGTCGCTGGCAGGTGCTCGTCGATGCATCGACCGCCGGCGCATCGCCGCGCGGGCCGCTTGCCGGTGCCGTCACGCTGCCGCCGTACTCGATGCTCGTCGCGGCGGAGTGAGCACCGTGCGCTCCGTACCATTTCCCGCATGCCCGACGCGTTCGACCCGACGCCTGCCGACCGCTTCACCTTCGGCCTGTGGACGGTCGGAAACCGCGGGGGCGACCCATTCGGCCTGCCCGTCCGTCCGGCACAGACGCCCGTGCAGCTCGTCGCCGGCCTGGCAAAGGCCGGTGCATGGGGCGTCAACCTCCACGACAACGACCTCGTTCCCTTCGGCGCGTCCGCGGCCGAGCGCGACCGGATCGTCGGCGAGTTCCGCCGTGCGCTCGCCGACCACGGGCTGTGCGTGCCGATGGCCACCACCAACCTCTTCTCGCACCCCGTGTTCCGCGACGGCGCGTTCACCGCGAGCGATCCGCGCGTGCGTGCCTTCGCCGTGCAGAAGGCGATGCGCGGCATCGAGCTCGGCGTCGAGCTCGGCGCATCGACCGTCGTCTTCTGGGGCGGCCGCGAGGGTGCCGAGACCGATGCCTGCCGCGACCCGCGCGATGCGATCTGCTGGTACCGCGAGTGCATGAACGCGCTCACGCACTGGGTGCGCGGCCAGGGCTGGGACCTCCGCTTTGCCCTCGAAGCCAAGCCGAACGAGCCGCGCGGCGACATCTACCTCGCCACCACGGGGCACATGCTCCACTTCATCGAGACGCTCGACCATTCCGAGATGTGCGGCGTCAACCCCGAGGTCGCGCACGAGACCATGCCGGGGCTCAGCGTCCTGCATGCCGTCGCGCAGGCCATGGAGTGCGGCAAGCTCTTCCACGTGGACCTCAACGCGCAGAGGATCGGCAAGTTCGACCAGGACCTGCGCTTCGGGAGCGAGGACCTGAAGGGCGCGTTCTTCCTGGTGCGCATGCTGGAAGGGACGGGCGGCCGCCCGGGCTACGACGGTCCTCGCCATTTCGACGCGCACGCCTACCGCACCGAGGACGTCGACGGCGTCTGGGACTTCGCCCGCGGCTGCATGCGCACGTACCGGATCCTCGCCGCGAAGGCGCGTGCGTTCGATGCCGATCCCGAGGTGCGCGCGATCCTCGCCGCCAACACCCCCGTGGACGAGCCGCTCGGCTGCGCCTCGAGCCTGCACTCGGGCGCCACCGCGGCCGCGCGCCTGTCGTCGCTTGCGATCGACCCCGACGCGATCGCCGCACGTGGGCTCCGCTACGAACGGCTCGACCAGCTGCTCATGGAGCACCTGATGGGCGTGCGCGGGGGCGTGCACGCCTGATGGGGCCGGTGCTCGGCATCGACCTGGGCACGCAGGGCGCGAAGGCGCTGGTGCTCGACGCCGGCGCGGGCCGGGTGCTCGCGCGCGGTGCGGCGCCGCTTGCGGTGGACGCCCCGCGCCCCGGCGCGGCCGAGCAGGACCCGGACCGGTGGATCGAGGCGGTGACGCACGCAGTGCGCGGCGCGCTCGCCGGCGCCGGCGTCGACCCCGCGTCGATCGCCGCCGTCGGCGTTTCGGGCCAGCAGCATGGGTGCGTCGCGCTCGATGCCGCCGACCGCCCCGTGCGCCCCGCGAAGCTCTGGTGCGACACCGAATGCGCCGACGAGGCGCGCGCGTTCGGCGCGCGGATCGGCCGCCCCGTGCCGGCGGGATTCACCGCCCCCAAGCTCGTGTGGATGAAGGCGTACGAACCCGCGAACTTCGCGCGCGTGCGCCGCGTCCTGCTGCCCCATGACTGGGTGAACCTGTTCCTGACCGGCGACGCCTACACCGACTGCGGCGATGCGTCCGGCACGGGCTACTTCGACGCCGCGGCGCGCACCTACGACCGCCGCGCCATGGATGCGATCGATCCCGGCCTGCACGCGATGGTGCCCCGCCTCGTCGGCGCGGATGCCGTCGGCGGCATGCTGCGCACCGCGGCCGCGGACGCGCTCGGCCTCCGTGCGGGCATCCCGGTCTCCGCAGGCAGCGGCGACAACATGATGAGCGCCCTGGGCGCGGGTGCCGTCGACCACGGCACGCTCGTGGTGTCGCTCGGGACGAGCGGCACGCTCTTCGGCCCCGCCGACTGCGCCGTCGTCGACCCCTCCGGCCTGATCGCGCCGTTCTGCGATGCCACCGGCCGCTGGCTGCCGCTCCTCTGCACCATGAACTGCACCGTGGTGACCGAGGAGGTGCGCGCCTGCTTCGGGCTGCCGCATGGCCAGCTCACCGACCTTGCCACCGCGGAGCCGATCGGCGCCGGCGGCGTGACCTTCCTTCCCTACCTCCAGGGCGAGCGTGCGCCGGACTGGCCGCACGCGCGCGGCGTCGTCCACGGACTGGAACCCGGATCCATGCGCCCGGGCACCCTCTACCGCGCCGCGCTCGAGGGCGCGACGCTCGCGTTGGTGCACGGCGCGTCGCGGCTCGCCGCGCTCGGGCTGCCGGCACGCGAGCTGCGCGTGGTCGGCGGTGGCTCGCGCAACCCACTCTGGCGCCGCATCCTCGCCGACGCGTTCGGCGTGCCCCTGCGATTCCCGGCGGAACCGGAGTCGGCCGCACTCGGCGCGGCGCTGCAGGCCGCGGCCGTCGCCTCCGGCACCACCGTCGCGGCCTTCGTGCGCGCACACCGACCGCCGATGTCACCGGATCTCGTCGAGCCCGTCGACCAAGGCGTCCGCGCCTACCGCGAACTGGCCACGCGCTTCGACGCACTCGGCGAGCGGCTCTTCGGCGCCGTCACTTCGCGGTGAAGGCGTGCACCATGCGGTGCTCGTAGCGCTGGCCGGGGCGCAGGACCACGTTCGGCCAGCCGGGCACGCCCTGCTTGTTCACGCTGTCGGGAAACGCCTGGGTCTCCAGGCACAGTGCGGCGTGCTTGCCGTAGGTCGCGCCGTCCTTGCCGGGAATGCCGTCCAGGAAATTCCCGGTGTAGAACTGGATGCCGGGCTGGTTGCTCGAGATCGTCATCGTGCGGCCGCTCCTCGGGTCGGTGAGCACCGCGCAGGGGCGCATGGCCGCCGGCTCGCCGTTCACCACGAAGTTGTGGTCGTAGCCGCCCGGATCGTCCTTCGTGGCCGGCAGCTGTCCGATGTCCTTGCCGACCGCCTTCGGCGTGCGGAAGTCAAGCGGCGTGCCCGCGACCGGCTCGATCTTCCCGGTGGTGATGAGCGACGCGTCGACCGGCGTGTAGCGGTCCGCCTGCAGCGTCAGCACGTGGTCGAGGATGGTGCCGCTCGCATGGCCCCCGAGGTTCCAGTACGAGTGGTGCGCCAGGTTCACCACGGTCGGCGCGTCGGTCTCGGCGCGCATCACGACCTCCAGCGTGTTCTGCATCGTGAGCGTGTAGGTGACCTCGGCGGTGCACGTGCCGGGGAAACCCTCCTCGCCGGCCTTGCTCACGTAGGTGAAGGTCACCGAGGGGCCGTTCGGGGTGAGCGTGCCCACGCCCTTCCAGACCACCTTGCCGAAGCCCTTGGCGCCGCCGTGCAGGGTGTTCTCGCCGTTGTTCGCGGTCACCTTGAAGGCCGTGCCGTCGATGGTGAACGCGCCCTTGGCGATGCGGTTCGCGCAGCGGCCCGCGGTGCAGCCGAAGTACTGCGTCCGCGCCACGTAGTCGGCCGCGCTCGGCCGGCCGAGGACCACGTCCGCGGCGGTGCCCTTCGCGTCCGGCACCCAGAGCTCGGTGATGATGGTGCCGTAGTCGGTCACCTTCATCGTCATGCCGTTGCCGTTCCGCAGGGTCCACAGGTGGGCGGTCGTGCCGTCGACCGTACCCCAGTCCACCGACGAGATGCTCGGGGCGTCGTCCCTGGCGATGTTGGCGCTTCCTGCCATGAGTGCTCCGGCGAGTGCGAGTGCGGCGGTCGGGATCATCGTTCCTCCTTCGGTGCGGCGTGCGTCAGTGGACGGTCATGCCGCCGTTCACGTGGATGGTCTGCCCGGTGACGAAGCGCGCGGCGTCGCTTGCCAGGTAGACGACGGCGCCGCCCACGTCCTCGGGCACGCCGAACTTCCCCAAGGGGATCAGGCGCTCGTAGGCATCCTTGTCCTCCTGCGCGTCGTTGGCGTGGCGCTCGACCGGGATCCACCCGGGCGCCACGGCGTTCACCGTGACCTGCCACGGCGCCACCTCGGTGGCCATGCTGCGCGTCCACCCCGTCTGTGCGCCCTTGGCGGCGACATAGGCGCTGAAGTTCCCGACGCCGCGCGCGAACACCTCGCTCGTGATGTTGATGAAGCGACCGCGGCGGATCGACTTCATGTGCGGCAGCGTGGCGCGCGCGAGCAGGAACGGGCTCTTCACGAAGAAGTCGAGCATCTCCTGGTAGAAGTCCCAGTCGTAGTGCTCGATCGGCTTCAGGGGCTGCGCGGGGGTGGCGTTCACCACGACGATGTCGATCGGGCCCAGCTGGTTGGCCACGTCGCGGCACAGGTGGCGCACCTCGTCGGCGTCGACCACGTTGGCACGGAACAGCCCGCCCCCGAGCCCGGCCGCCCGGTGCTCCTCGAAGGCGCGCTCCGCGGCGGCCTTGTCGTTCTGGTAGTTGAAGGCCACCTTCGCGCCCGCGCGGCCGAGCGCGGTGGCCATCGCGCGCCCGAGTCCCTTGCTGCTGCCGGTGACCAGCGCGACGCGGCCGGAGAGGTCGAAGTCGGGCATCATGGCCGGCAAGGCTAGCGGGCGCGCGTCGGCGGGAACCAGTCGAGGTCGAACACCGTCTCGAGCGGCGTCCACCACTGCCCCGGCGCGGCGAACGGCGCGGGCCGCTGGGAACGCCGCATGAGCTCGTCCCACGCCCGCGTGCGCGGGTCCTCGGCGTAGGCCTGGTAGTCGCGCGCCGGGTCGAAGCCCTCGTCCGCCTCGGCCACCATGAAGAGCCGCGTGCCGCCTCGGAAGATGTGCATGCGGCGGATGCCGATGCGTCGCAGCCCGTCGGTCACCTCGGGCCACACCTCGCGGTGCATGCGCACGTACTCGTCGACCACGGCAGGGTCGTCCACCAGGTCCAGCGCCTGCGCGAAGATCGGCATGCGCCCGAGGGTAACGCGCGGCGGGGATGCGGGCGTGGCGCGCGGTCGCCCGGAAGCCATCGGTACGATTCGCCGCATGATTCAGGGCCTGATCTGCGCGATGCTCCTCGCCTCGGTCGCCGTCGGGGTGGTGGGCGCGCCGGCCCAGGACCTGGTCGCCGCGCAGCGGGCGCGCATCGCCGAGCGCGCGAAGTCGCCGCGCACCCCCGCGCACGTCGCGTTCGTCTCCAACGGCGTCGCCGACTTCTGGACCATCGCGAAGGCCGGCGCCCTGGCGGCCGGCAAGCAGCTCGGGTGCAAGGTCACGGTCGAGTTCCCGGGCGCGGGGCTCAGCGACCAGAAGCGCATGCTCGAGGACCTGGTCACCCGCGGGATCGACGGCGTCTCGGTCAGCCCGATCGACCCCGCCAACCAGGGCGAGGTGCTGTCGCTCGTCGCCGAGCGGTCGTTCCTGATCACCAACGACTCCGACGCGCCGAAGTCGCCGCGGCTCTGCTACGTCGGCATGGACAACTACGCCGCGGGGCGCCTGTGCGGCGAGCTCGCGCGCGAGGGCCTGCCGAAGGGCGGCAAGGTGGCGATCTTCATCGGCCGGCTCGAGCAGGACAACGCGCGCCGCCGCTGGCAGGGATTCGTCGACGGCCTGCTGGGGCGCTCGAACGACCCGGCGCGCGCCGACGACCCGACCAAGCCGATCACCGAGGCGGGCTACTCCATCGTCGGCACCTGGACGGATTCCTTCGACCGCGCCAAGGCAAAGGCCAACATCGAGGACGTGATGATCCGCCACCCGGACCTTGCGCTCATGACCGGGCTCTTCGAATACAACTCGACGCTCGCCGTCGAGGTGATCCGCCAGTCCGGCAAGCAGGGGAAGGTGCTGCTCGCCGCCTTCGACGAGGGCGCCGACGTCATCGCCGGCATCCGGGATGGCTACGTGCTGGGCACCGTGGTGCAGGACCCGTTCATGTACGGCTTCGAGAGCGTGCGCATCCTGCAGGCCCTGAACCGCGGCGACGCGGCCGTGCTGCCGAAGGACGGCATCCTGTCCATCCCCGGCCGCGTCATCCGCAAGGACACGGCCGATGCGTTCTGGAAGGACCTGAAGGCGAAGCTCGAGGCCGGCAAGGCCGGCAGGGCTCCCGCGTGATGCAGGCGCCGGCCGCATGAGCGCGCCGCACGCGGCGGTCCTCCGTGCCCGCGGGCTCACCAAGCGCTACGGCGGCGTCGAGGCGCTCTCGTCGGTCGACCTCGACCTCCATGCCGGCGAAGTGCACGCGGTGGTCGGCGAGAACGGGGCGGGCAAGAGCACGCTGCTGCGGATCCTCGGCGGCGTGCACCCGCCGGATGCCGGATCGATCGAGGTCGCACGCCCGGGCGATGCACCGACGCCCGTCGCACTGCGCGGCGTGCGCGCGGCGCAGCGCGCGGGCATTGCGCTCGTCCACCAGGAACTCAACCTCGCGGAGAACCTGGACCTCGCCGGTGCGATCTTCCTGGGCCGCGAGCCGTCGCGCTGGGGCGTCCTCGACCGCGCGCGGATGCGCCACGAGGCGCGGCGCTGGCTTGACCTGGTCGGGCTGTCGGAAGATGCCGGCACGCCATGCGAGGAACTGCCGATCGCCAAGCGCCAGCTGGTCGAGATCGCCCGGGCCCTCGCCTGCGACGCGCGCGTGCTGGTGCTCGATGAGCCGACGTCGAGCCTCTCGGCGCCCGAGGTGGAGCGCCTCGAGCGGATCATCGATGGGCTTCGGATCCGCGGCACCGCGATCGCCTTCGTGTCCCACCACCTCGACGAGGTGCTGCGCCTGGCCGACCGCGTGACCGTGCTGCGCGACGGCCGGATGGCGGGCCATGCCGCGCGCGGCGCGTTCGACCGCGCGTGGCTCGAGCGCACGATGGTCGGGCGTGCGATCGAGCCGCATGCCGCGCGCGTGCCCGCGGCCCACGCCTTCGTTCGCCTTCGCCTGCGGGGCGTGGTGTCGGCGCATCGCCGTGCGCGGCCCGCCTCGCTTGAGGTGCGCGGCGGCGAGATCGTCGCGCTCGCCGGGCTCGTCGGCAGCGGCCGCACGGAGCTCCTCGA
>JBJTJU010000300.1:0-7972 GCA_046096165.1 Phycisphaerales bacterium
ACATTGGCCCGTGACAGCAGGTCGCGCAGCTCGGCGATGCGCGCGGCACCGCTCCCCTGCTCCGGTCCGCGACCCGACGCGCTCATCCGCGGCTGGCGCGGCGCGCCTTCAGCATCGCCTTGGGCATGCAGTGGAACGTGATGTCGCACTGCCCGACCCGCTTCTCGCGGCCGCCGCGTCCCGGCCTCACCTGCTGCACGATGTCCATGACGAGGTCGATGTTGAACTCGCCGCCCTTGGCGATGCGCTCGCCGAGCTCGTCGCCGCCGCAGACCCGGTACACCGCCGGCCCGACGCACGGCCGCAGGAAGCGGTACCGCATCTCCTTGCACACGACGATGTAGTCGGCGCCGCCCTCCTGGGCAACAGCGAGGTGGCGGCTGGCATGTACCTCTTCTCGCGCTGCGGCGCCGGCCATCGCGTTGTACCAGTTGCGGTTGAAGCGGCGGAAGGGAAGCACCGCCACGAAGCTGCGGTCGGAGACCGACTTCATGGTGATGCCCGAGCGGAAGGCGTACGGCAGCCAGATCGAGCTGAAGAGCTTGCGGACGAGCTCGTTCTGGTTGCTCACCCGGCTGAGCCACGCCTCCATCCGGTCGCCGAGCCCCATCTGCGGCAGCGCCGTCCGCGCCGTGCGGCCGTCGGGCCCCATGCGGTCGTTGATCGGCCGCATCGAGGGTGCGGTGTCGGGATCGGCGTTGGCGGTGGACATCGGCGGGCGTAGGCGCGCGGAGCGGCGCCGGGAGGCAAATTCTAGCCGCGCGCGCGCCGGCGATTCCGGGTCAAATCACGCGCCCATGCCCACCCTTGCCGCCTGCTCGTGGAGCCTGCGAACCGCCTCACCCGACGAACTCGCCGACGCGCTCGCGCGGTGCGGCCTGGACGCCGTGCAGCTGGCGCTCGTGCCGTGCGCCGAGGAACCCGCCGCATGGGGCCACGCGGTGGAGGCGCTGCGCGCGCGCGGCATCCGCACCCTGAGCGGCATGCTCGCCACCGTCGGCGAGGACTACTCGACGCTCGAGTCGATCGCGCGCACCGGCGGCGTGCGCCCGGACGCCACGTGGCCCGCGACGCGCGCGCGTGCCGCGGCCATCGCGGAGCTTGCCGGCCGCGCGGGCCTTGGGCTCGTCACCTTCCATGCGGGGTTCATCCCGCACGACCGCGCCGACCCGGGCCGCCGCGCGATGGTCGCGCGCCTGCGCGAGGTGGCCGACCTCTTCGCCGCACGCGGCGTGCGCGTGGCGTTCGAGACCGGGCAGGAGGACGCGGGCACGCTGCTCGGCGCGCTGGAGGAGATCGCGCACCCGAACGTGGGCGTCAACTTCGACCCCGCGAACATGATCCTCTACGGAATGGGCGATCCCGTGGCATCGCTGCGCGCGCTCGCGGCGCACGTGGTGCAGGTGCACGTCAAGGACGCGGTGCCGACCGCGGTGCCCGGCACGTGGGGCCGCGAGGCGGTCGCCGGCACGGGTGCGGTCGACTGGCCCGCCTTCCTCGCGGAAGTCGCCCGCCTCCCGCGCGCGGTCGACCTGGTCATCGAGCGCGAGGCCGGCCCGACGCGCGAGGCGGACATCGCCGCCGCCGCGGCGCTGGTGCGGCGCCTGGCCCCCGGCTTCGCGCCCGCCTCGTCGCGCTGAGCACGCGCACCTACCATCCACCTGCGATGCCCACCTACGCCTACGCCATCGTCAAGCCCGACGGCACCGACGGCGACGTCTTCGAGGTGTTCCAGAAGCTGAGCGACCCGCCGCTCACGGTGCACCCGGAGACCGGCGAGCCGGTGCGGCGGATCATCGTCGCGCCGCAGGTGCAGACCTCGAGCGACACGCAGCGCTTCTCGAAGTCGAACCTCGAGCGCCTGGGCTTCTCGCGCTTCGAGCGCAAGGGCAGCGGGTACTTCGAGAAGACCGCGGGCAAGGGCCCCGACGCCCTCAGCGCCGGCGACTGAGCCGATGCCCGCGCCGACCGACGCCGCCCGCATCGAGGAGCTGCGCACGCTCCTCCACCGCGCCAACCGCGCCTACTACGTCGAGTCGGCGCCGTTCATGGCCGACTCCGAGTTCGACGCGCTGCTTGCCGAGCTCGCCGCGCTCGAGTCGCGCCACCCGGAGCTTGCCGACCCGAACAGCCCCACGCAGCGGGTGGGCGGCGAACCGGTCGACGGCTTCGTGCAGGTCGCGCACCGCGTGCCGATGATGTCGGTCGACAACACCTACTCGATCGAGGACCTGCGCGCCTGGTGGGAGCGCTGCGAGCGCGCGCTCGGGCGCCCGTTCCAGGCGGTGACCGACCCGAAGGTGGACGGCGTGGCCATCAGCCTGCGCTACGAGGCCGGCCGCCTGGTGCAGGCGGCGACGCGCGGCGACGGCACCTCCGGCGACGACGTCACGCACAACGTGCGTGCGATCCCCGCGGTGCCGCTCGTCCTCTCCGGCGGGCATGCGGAGGTGCCCGACGTCCTGGAGGTGCGCGGCGAGATCTACATGCCCAGCGCGAGCTTCGAGCGGATCAACGCCGAGCGCCGCGCCGCGGGCGAGCCCGAGTTCATGAACGCGCGCAACTCGACGGCGGGCACCCTGAAGAGCCTCGATCCGGCCGTGGTCCGGGCGCGGGGCCTGAGCTTCGTGGCGCACGGGGCGGGCGAGTCCTCGGGCGTCACGGCCGCGGGCCTGCCGGTCGAGCGCTACTCGCAGTTCCTGGCGGTGCTGCGTGCCCTGGGGGTACCCACCTCGCCGCGCTCGCGCACCTGCCGCAGCGCCGACGAGTGCGTGGCCGAGATCGAGTCCTTCGCCGCCGCGCGCGCGGAGCTCGACTTCGCGGTCGACGGCATGGTGGTGAAGGTCGACGCCTTCGCCGACCAGCGTGAGCTCGGCGTCACCGCCAAGAGCCCGCGCTGGGCCGTCGCGTTCAAGTACCCCGCCGAACGTCGGCCCACCGTGCTCGAACGGATCGACTGGGAGGTGGGCAAGGGCGGCACGCTCACCCCGCGGGCCATCATGGCGCCGGTCGTGATCGCCGGCACCAAGGTGCAGCACGCCTCGCTCCACAACATCGATGAGATCCACCGCAAGGACATCCGCGTCGGCGACACCGTGGTGGTCGAGAAGGCCGGTGAGATCATCCCGCAGGTGGTCGAGGTGGTGGCGGCCGCGCGCCCGGCCGGCGCCGTGCCGGTCGAGCCGCCCGCTGCGTGCCCAAGCTGCGGCGAGCCGGTCACCAAGGAGGGCCCGAAGCTCTTCTGCACCAACGGCGCGTGCCCCGCGCAGTTCCGCGAGCGGCTCAAGTGGTTCGTCGGCCGCGACCAGATGGACATCGACGGCCTGGGCGAGAAGATCGTCGACGCGCTGGTCGACGCCGGCCTGGTGCGCGGCTTCGCCGACGTCTTCACGCTGGACCCAGCGAAGGTGGCCGCGCTCACCTCCGAGACCGAGACCAAGGCCGGCACGCGCGTGCGGCGCAAGATCGGCGACAAGGTGGCCGCCTCGATCGCGGCAGGCGCCGAGGCCGCGCGCGGGCGCGGGCTCGCGCGGGTCCTGGCGGCGCTTGGCATCCGCCACCTCGGTGCCGCCACCGCGAAGAGCCTGGCGCGCGCCTACCCAGACCTCGACGCGCTGCGTGCCGCGTCGGTCGAGGCGCTCCAGGAGATCCGCGACATCGGCGAGGTCACCGCGCCGAGCATCCACGCCGACCTGCACTCGCACGCCATGCAGGCGGCCTTCCGCGCGCTGCGCGAGGCGGGCGTGTCGCTTGAGAGCACCACGTTCGTGGCGGCCTCGGCGGCGCCGCCCGCCGATTCGCCGTTTGCCGGGAAGACCGTCGTCCTCACCGGCGAGCTCGAGACCATGGACCGCCGCGCGGCCACCGAGCGGCTCGAGGCCCTGGGCGCCAAGGTCTCGGGAAGCGTCAGCAAGAAGACCGACCTCGTGATCGCGGGCCCCGGGGCGGGCAGCAAGCTCGCCAAGGCGCGCGAACTCGGGATCGAGGTGTGGGACGAGGCGGCCTTCGCCGCGGCGCTCAGTCGAGCGTGAGCTTCGGCGCGCCGCCGCCCGACACCTCGCAGCGGCCGGTGCGGCCGTCGCGCTGCGTGAAGCGCACCACCACGTTGCCGGCCTCGAGCGGCTTGAGTTCGGCCCACTGCCAGGCATCGCTCTCGCGGTCGGACTGCGGGGCCACCAGCACGCTGTCGCCGGGGTCGGTCGGGTCGAGCTGGCGCAGGCTGAAGGCCGGGGCCTTGCCCTCGGCGCGCATCACGCTCAGGAAGTAGGAGTGGCCGCCGGCGGCGACCGCGGGGAAGTCGACGCGCGGGGGCTTGGGGAAGAGCGTCCCCCCGAAGAACTTCGCCGCGAAGAACGCAAGCACCAGGAAGACGAGGACCGCGATCGCGAGGCTGCGAAGCGCGAGCAGGAACTGGTTCACGGCGAAAGTGTAAGCCCGAGGAACCAGCTCGCGGCGAGCACCGCGCCCGCCACGGCGAGGCGCCACCACCCGAAGAGCGCGAGCGTGTGCTTGCCGAGGTATCGCACGAGGAAGTCGACCGCGAGCGCCGCGCTCGCCCACGAGACCAAGAGCCCGCACGCAAGCGGCAGCCACCCGCCGATCTGGGCGAGGAACATGTCGGTCT
The DNA here is from genome assembly GCA_046096165.1 of Phycisphaerales bacterium. Taxonomy (GTDB): domain Bacteria; phylum Planctomycetota; class Phycisphaerae; order Phycisphaerales; family SM1A02; genus UBA966. The sequence continues at coordinate 4,625 of JBJTJU010000300.1, forward strand.
CGCCGGCCTTCACGATCTTGAGCGCGCTGTAGCCGCTCGCCGCGGTGAGCGTCACCAGCCCGAGCAGGAAGCTGAACTCCGCCGCCGCCACGCCGCCGAGCCCGATCAGCAGCCCGCCGAGGATCGTGGTGAACGAGCGGCTCGTCCCCGGCCAGAGCGCCAGGCACTGCATCAGGCCGACGAAGAGCGCGTGCCCGGCGGTCATGCGCTCGATGGGCATGCCGGGCGACTGCAGCCGACGCGCCTGCCACGGCGCCATCGCGAGCATCACCACGCCGCCCACCGCGAGCGCCGCCACCACGGCCGCGGGGTTGAAGAGGTTCCCCTTGATCCAGTCCTTGGCCGCGAAGCCGATCGCCGCCGAGGGCACGAAGGCGATCATCACGTTGCGCGCCACGGTCCACCCGGCGCGCATGTCGTCCTCGGCGCCGAGCCCGCGCAGTCCCGCGCGCGCGAGCGTCCCGCGCGCCATCTGCGCCACGCGCGCCCGGTAGAGCCCCAGCACCGCGAGGATCGCGCCGCCCTGGATGATGATCTCGAAGTCGTGGACCGCGGCGCGCTGCGCCTCGGTGCGGTCGAGGCCCAGGAGCCATGACGTGATGATCAGGTGGCCGGTGCTCGAGACCGGCAGGTACTCGGTGATTCCCTCCACCATCCCCAGCACCCAGGCGTCGAGCGGCGTCATGCGTGCCCCTCCGCCTCGAGCCAGGGCATCAGGGCGCGCACGTCGGCGCCGGCCCGTTCCATCGGATGCGCGGCCGCGGCCTCGCGCGCGGCGCGGAACCACGGCGCGCCCGCGTCGTGGTCGGACTGCATGCGGCGGGTGAACACGCCGCTTCGGATCTCGTCGAGGAGCCGACGCATGGTGGTGCGCACGTGCTCATCGGCGATCAGCGGGGCGGCGCGGTAGGTTCCGAACTCGGCGGTGTTGCTGATGGCGCGGCGCATGCCCGCAGGCCCACGCGCGTACAGGAGGTCGGCCACCTGCTTGATCTCGTGCACGCACTCGGTGTACGCGAGGAGCGGTGGATAGCCCGCCTCGACCAGCGTCTCGAACGCGGCCTGCGCCAATCCCATCATGCCGCCGCACAGCACCGCCTGCTCGCCGAAGAGGTCGGTCACCGCCTCGGCCTCGAAGCTCGTGCGCACCACGCCCGCGCGGCCGCAGCCGATGCCGGCCGCCCACGCGCAGGCGAGGGCATGCGCCGTGGGTCCGCCGTCCACGGCGTCGCGTTCCTGCTGCACGGCGAGCAGGGCGGGGATGCCCTGGCCCTGCTGGTAGCGCGCGCGCAGCGTGGTGCCCGGGCCCTTCGGCGCCACCATGACGATGCCGATGCCGGCGGCGGGCCGCACGAGGCCGAAGTGGATGCTCGAACCGTGGATGAACCCCGCGACCTGGCCGGTCTGAATCACCGGTGCCACGTCGTGTGCCCAGACCTCGGCGTGCACCTCGTCCGGCAAGGCGAGGATCAGGAGGTCACTCTGCCCGGCCGCCATCCGCGTGTCGAGGGTGGCGAACCCGTCACTCGCCGCCCGGCCACGGGCGTCCGACCCCGGCCGCCCGGCCACCCGGGTGTCGATCCCGCTGTCGCGCAGGTTGAGGGCATGGGCGCGCCCTTGGTTTCCGAATCCGACGACGGCCACCCGGCGCCCGCGGAGGGCGTCGGTGCTCAGGCAGGGCTCCAGCGGGCAGGGAAGCGCCTCCATGACCGATATCTTCCCGGATTCATCCTCGCCTGGGCGCATCTTCCTCGGGAATCTTGGCGAAAGAGGGCCGGGATTGCCTGACCAACCCCTCCAGCAATCCCAGACTGTCATTGGATGGCGCTGCCCTCGCGTCGGGGTTTCCCGAACCGCGGATCCAGGTGCGCCGTTTCAGAGGCATGGGACCGTTCGTTCAGGGCTCCACCTCGCGGTACTTCCCGGACGCGCCCGGTTTCAAGGGCGCTCACGGGGAATGCCGAGTCAGGGTTCAGTAAAGGAGTCCGACTCATGAGGTACCCCGGACCACGAAACGACCGGCCCGAGACGACAGGAGCGCACGGAATGGTCACAGTCGACGCACCCAACCGACGGTCAGACGACCGCTTCCGGTTCAGCCCGGCCTACACCCGGGTCGTGGTGATCCCGTCGACGCCCCCCTCGGGCAGTGCGGCCGGCGGCGTCGTCGTGATCGACGGCCTCGAGCTCGGGCCCGAGTTCGACATCGACCTCGGCACGCCGAAGGGCGGCCTGGAGGGCCACGGCTACGACGTCTCGATGACCGGCATGCGCTTCGAGCTCGACGAGGCCCTGCCCGTCGGCTCCGAGGTCACCGTGCAGCTCTACGCCCCGGCGGAGAAGGAGCCGATCTCGATGCGCGGCACCGTCGTGCGCGTCTTCAGCGCCGACGACGACCCGGGCCCGCGCCGCATGGGCGTGCAGTTCACCGGCTTCCCCACGCCGAAGGACCGCGAGCGCCTGGCCAACCGGATCAACGCCCGCGCCTGCTGCTGGCCGAAGTGAGCCCGCCTGCCGCCGGCCGGCATCGGCCCGCGGCCGCGAATCCTGCCGTTCCGCTGCAACGCGTCCTGCGCCCAAGCCGATAGCGTCTTGGGACGCCCGTGGTGACTTCCGAGCGCGAACATTCCTTCCAGCATCCTGCCCTCGGCGCGGCGATGGCCGCGCGCAATGCCGTGTCCGCCGAGATGGCCGTGGCCGGCCGCGCGCGCCACGATCCCGGTGACCGCGCGTGGGCGACGGCGCTCGGCATCCTGGATGACCACACCGACGGCGACGTGCGCGGCGCCCATGCCGACCGCCTGATGCGGCTCTCGACGCGCCTCGGCGGCGGTGCGCCCGAGGCGCATGCGCCGCACGCGGTGCGCACGTCCGAGCTCGAGGCCGCGCGACGGCCCGCGGCTCGCCGGCGGCGCGAGCGGCTGGAGACCGCGTTCTGGTTCGCGGTGGGCGGCGCGGGCGGCCTGCTGCTCGCCTTCGGCGTGCGCATGGTCGAGGTGATGCTCGCATGGCGTTGACCCCGGACCCCGCGGCGCTCGCGGCGGTCGAGGCGCTCGTCGACCACCGCTTCTCCGATCCCGGGCTGGTGGCGCTCGCCCTGATGCACTCGTCGGCGGCCACCGGGCGCGTCAATTCCAACGAGCGGCTTGAGTTCCTCGGCGACTCGGTGCTCGCCTTCACCGTGTGCACGCACCTCTACGCCGAGCGCCCCGACCTCCTGGAGGGCGAGCTCACCAAGGTGAAGTCGAACATCGTGAGCGGCCGCGTGTGCGCGGAGCTCGCGCGCGAGGCCGGGCTCGAGTCGATGATGACCTTCGACAAGGGCGTGCGCGGGCCGCAGGGGGTCCC
>JBJTJU010000301.1:0-4006 GCA_046096165.1 Phycisphaerales bacterium
GCTTGTTCAGGAACTTGATCGCCACGAACACGCTGAACGCGATGATCAGGAACTGGATGATCGTGTCGATGAACGCGCCATAGCGGATCGCCACGGCCGCCTGCGCGGCCACGCCGTCCTTGGCCTCGATGGCCGGACGGATCACCCACTGCAGCTCGTTGAAGTTCACCCCGCCGATCGCCCAGCCGAGCGGCGGCATGAAGATGTCGGACACGATGGAGTTCACCACCTTGCCGAAGGCGGCGCCGATGATCACGCCCACCGCGAGGTCGAGCGCGTTTCCCTTGACGGCGAAATCGGTGAATTCCTTGATGAATCCCATGTGGTCTGCTCCTTGGAAGCGGCGCGGAGGATAGCCGCTGCCCATGCCGCGGATGAACGCGGCGTCACTCAGTACGCGCCCTCGGGGATGACTCCCGGATTCGCGGCGTCGAACGCGCGCACCTTGGCGCGCCATGACTCGAGCACGTCCGCCGGCACGCCGCCTGCATCCGCCGCTGCCCAGTCTCGGTACATCTGGAACACGGCAAGCAGTGCCGCCGACCGCCGCCGCGCGTCGATGTCGAGCGGCTCGAGCGCCGCCCATGCCGCAAGCAACGGTGCCTCAGCCTCGCGCCAGCGCTTCGCCGCGACCAGTGCGCGCCCCATCGACATGCGCGCCGCGGCCAGCAGCCAGGGATCCGTCTCGGGCGCGCGCTCCAGGATCGCCACCGCACGGCCGCCGGCCTCGACGGCCTCGTCCACCTTGCCTTGGTCGCGGCAGAGCGACGAGATGTTGAGCCACGCGATGCCCGCGTCGGCACCCTGCCCCGCGCCCGACACCTCGAGCACCCGCAATGCCTCGCGCTGGACGGTCTCGCCTTCCGGGAACTCCTTGCGCGCCCGGAGCACCAGTGCCAGGTTCCCCAGGACGCTCGCACGGTTCGGGTGGTCCTTGCCAGCGAAGCGCTCGACCAGCACGAGCGCCTGCCGCCCATGCCGCTCGGCGTCGTCCAGCTTCCCGGCCACACGCTCCGCCAGCGCCAGGTTGTGCAGTTCGAACATCGCGCGGTAGCCACCGGCGGTGCCGAGCAACTCGTTGATCCGGATCGCCTCCTCGAGCGCCGAACGTGCGCCGTCGAGGTCGCCGCGGTCGATGCGGACGATGCCCAGGTTGTTGAGCGCCGCGGCGAGGTCTTCCTGCGAACCCGCCATCGGGCGAAGCGCCGCCACCGACTCCTCGAGGACCGACTGCGCACGTTCGAGGTCGTTGCCCTCCGTGCGCAGCGCCTCCCCGAGCGCCGACTTCGCGCGCGCCACGTCGCGAGACGGATCGGCCGAACGCGCCGCCGCCGACATCGCCCGTTCGGCGAACGCCACGGCCTCGACGCCGCGGCGCATGTTGGCAAGCAGACTCGACGCCTGGATGGCCACCGCGCACTCCGCCGCCGGCGCCGGGGGATCCGCCGATGCCAGCGCGTCGAGTGCCTGCCCGTACTCCCGCAGCGCCTCGTCCACCAATCCGATGCCCGCGAATGCGTCGCCGAGCACGCGGCGGATCTCGGCGCGCTCGAGCGGCGCATCCTCGAGCGCGCCGGCATCGAGGTCGGCCACCGCGCGCCCGAGCGTCTCGCGCACGGTCACGTCGGGCCGGCCGTCCTGCTGCGTGGGATCGGCGCCCTTGATGACGCCGGCGAGGTAGTCCATCACCCGCGCGTTCTGCTGCGCGCGCCGGTCGGCGCGGCGCTCGGCGGCGCGCGCCGCGTCGGCGGCGCGCAGCGACAACACCGTCGCAAGCAGCATCGCCAGCGCGACGCCCGTGATCGCGCCGGCCGCCGCCCGGTGACGGCGCACCCATCGCTGCGCCGCGCGCCACCGTGACGTGCGCAGTGCCCGCGGGTCTTCCCCGGCCAGCCAGCGCCCGAGATCATCGTGAAGGGCCGCCACCGAGGGATAGCGCTCCTCCGGGTCGTGCGCGACTGCGCGCAGGCAGATGGCGTCCAGTCCCTCGTCGACGCCGCGGCATGCACCGTCCAGCGCAGACGGCACCGGAGGCGCGATCGAGCGGATCGACCGGGCCAGCGCGGACCTCCCGCCCGCCCGCAGCCGGTCCGGCGCGCGCGGCAGGCGGCGCGCGAGCAGCTCGTAGAGGATGACGCCCATCGAGAACGCGTCGTTGCGCGTATCCGGCACGCCGCCCTCGGCCTGCTCGGGCGCCATGTACTCCGGGGTGCCGAGCAGCTCGCCCTGCACCGTGCGCTGGCCGCCGCCGTCGGCAAACGACGCATCGGCGAGCTTCGCGACCCCGAAGTCGATCACCCGCGGCCGTGCGCGTCCGCTGGCGTCGTCCACCAGGACGTTCGCCGGCTTCAGGTCACGGTGGATGATGCCGCGCCGGTGCGCATGCTCGACTGCGTCGCACGCGGCGCACGCAAGTTCCACGCGGGCACGGGCGTCGAGCGCGCGCTCCTCGGCGAACTGCGTGATCGGGAGTCCCGCGATGAATGGCATCGCAAACCACGGCCTGCCGTCGGCAAGCGTGCCTGCATCGAGGAGCGGTGCGATGCCTGGATGGTCGAGGGCCGCGATGGCCTGCTGCTCGACGCGGAATCGCGCCGCGGCCGCGGGCGACCCGATCGTGTCGGACAGCACCTTGACCGCCACCAGGCGCCGCACGGGATGCTCCTGCATGCCGACGAATACCTCGCCGAATCCACCCGAACCGAGCGGCTGGAGCAGCACGTAGCGGCCGGCGGACCCATCGCCCCCGTCGATCGCGCGCACCACCTCGTTCCGAAGCGCACCGAGCGCCGAGTCGATGCGGTCGGCCGAAGCCCCAAGCGCGCGAATCATGCGCAGCGCGGCATCGCACGCCGGCGCGCCGACGTCGGTGCGGGACGCGATCCACGACTCTCGCTCGCCCGCCGGACGCTCGATCGCCTCCAGGAAGAGCAACTCCGCCGGATCGATCGTCTCGCCTGCACGCACCGCGGAACCCCCTTGCATGCGCGGATCCTATGGGTGAGCCGGGAACTACGATGTTTCCCCCTTCGACCCGCACCGAGGACCACGCACCATGCCCCGCCCCGCCGCCCGACGTCGCCCCGCCGCCGCCCCGAACCGAACGCGCACCGAGACCGACAGCATGGGCTCGATGACCGTGCCCGCGGACGTCCTCTATGGCGCCACCACGCAGCGCGCCGTGCTCAACTTCCCGGTGAGCGGACGGCCCGTGCCGCCGCAGGTGATCGCCGCGTACCTCGAGCTGAAGCGCGCGTGCGCCACCGCCAATGCCCGCCTCGGCGTCCTGCCGCGCGACACCTCGCGCGCCATCGTCGGTGCCTGTGAGCGCCTGCTCGAGGACTTCGTCGACCGACGCAGCGAGGTCATGCGGCACTTCCCGATCGACGTCTTCCAGACCGGCTCGGGCACCAGCACCAACATGAACGTGAACGAGGTGATCGCGAACGTCGCGAGCGTCTCGGCCGGCAAGGCGATCGGGTCGAAGGATCCGCTGCACCCGAACGACCACGTCAACTGCGGCCAGAGCTCGAATGACACCTTCCCCACCGCGATGCAGGTGGCGGGGGCGGTGGCGATCCACGACCGGCTGATTCCCTCGCTCGCCGCGCTAGCGAAGGCGCTGCGCGCGAAGTCACGGGCCTGGGACCGGCACGTGAAGATCGGCCGCACGCACCTGATGGACGCGACCCCGATCCGCGTGGGCCAGGAGTTCGGCGGGTATGCCGCTGCCGTCGAGCTGGGACTCGAGCGCGCCGCGCGTGCACGCGACGTGCTGGCGCACAACCTGCCGATCGGCGGCACCGCGGTGGGCACCGGCATCAACGCGCACCCGAAGCTCGGCCGCACGGTGAGCGCGCTGCTCGGCAAGGACCTCGGCATCCGCTTCAAGGAGGCGGGCAACCACTTCGAGGCCCAGGCCACGCGCGACTGCGTGGTCGAGGCGAGCGGCATGCTGCGGACGATCGCCGTCAGCCTGACGAAGGTGGCCAACGACATCCGCTGG
>JBJTJU010000302.1:0-11364 GCA_046096165.1 Phycisphaerales bacterium
GCCGACGCGCCGCTGGACACGCCCTGCTGGCCGTCCCAGGCCTCGAAGCTGGCGTAGGTGGCCGGGGTGTCGAGCACGGCGTCCGACGGGGTGACGATGGCGCAGGTGAAGCTCATGGCGGGGTGAAGATGATAGCGGTCACCGCCCCCCGACCAACCCGGCCCGGCGGGCCAGCTCGTAGTTGCGGTAGGCGGGGTCGTCGGTCACCTCGCGGTCGATCCAGGGGGCCAGCCAGGCCGGAATGGCCAGCGGCGCATCGGCCGCGGGCAACTCGCACTCGGCCAGGACGATCGGAAGCGTCGTGAATCGGTCGACCTCCCAGGTGCGGTCGCCCACGCGCACGCGGGTACGCACCTTCGAGAGGCGTCGGCCCTCGGTGCGTGGCCACTCGCGCGCGAACGTGATGGCGTCGATCTCACGCTCGACTTCCTCCCGGACGAGGCCGGCGCCGCGCTTGACGGTGTGCACGTGGCGCACCGAGCCGTCGGGGCGCTCGATGCGGCGGAGGCGGCCTTCGAGCATGACGTCGTCGCCCGAGCCGGCGCCCGCCGCGGGCGGCAGGTAGCCCTGCTCGATGCGCCACGTCTCGCCGGCCGGCATCGGCTCGGGATGCCCGCGCAGCAGGAAGACGCGCTCGATCTCAGCGGGCACGCGTGGATCCGCCGGCGGGGACCGCGGCGCGCTCGGCCCACTGCGCCACCAGGTTGGCGAAGGCGTGCTTCACGTTGAGGTTCGCGCGCACGTGGTGCTCGAACTCGGCAAGCGCCTCCGAAAGCGACAGCCAGCGCGCGAGCGCCGAGGGGTCGCCGGCCGCCGCATGCAGGCCGCGGCGCACGCGCATGCCGAGCAGCCGGACCATGAGCCGCACCGCCAGGCGGTTGGCGGCTTCCTTCGAGGCATGCTCGTCCTCGTCGACGATGGACGTGGCGAGGGTGTCGGCGAGTTCCGCCATGCGGTCGGCGAGGCCCGCGTGCCAGTCGCCGGACTCGACCCCGTCAAGCAGGGGCGACAGCTCCGCGTGCCACGCCGCGATGCCGTGGCGGACGGCACGCGTCGCCATGCCGGGCGATCCCTCCGCGAACGCCTGCACGAACTCGCGGTCGCCGGCGGGAACCTCCAGCCCGCCGCGCGCCCACCAGGCCGCCATCGCGGCCGCGTCGAGCGGCCCGAACGAGACGCGCTGGCAGCGGCTTCGGATGGTGGGAAGCAGCCGGTCCTCGTGCGCGGTGACCAAGACGATCACCGTGCCTGCCGGCGGCTCCTCGAGCGTCTTGAGCATCGCGTTCTGCGCGTCGGCATCGAGCAGCTCGGCCTCGTCGATGATGAACGCCTTGCCGCGGCCGCGCACGGCGGTGCGGTAGACGAGGCTCTCGAGCTGGCGGCCGTCGCCCGCGACGCCGCCGAGCATGCGCTCGCGCAGCAGGTCAAGCGGGATGTTCAGCTGCTTGCGCTCGCGCAGCTCGCGGCTCTCGCTCGAGGCGGCCAGTTCCTTGCGGATGACGTGGAAGTCCGGGTGCGTGCCGGCATCGATCAGGCGCTGCGTCTCGGTGCCTGCGGGCGGCGTGACGGAGGCGCGGTGCGCCTCGCCGGACGCGGGATCGAGCAGCGTGCGGGCGAAGGCCTCCGCCGTGCGGAACTTGCCGACGCCCGGCGGGCCGTGCTGGATCCACGCGTGGTGCACGCGGCCCGAGGCGAGCGCGCGCCCGAGCGCCGCGATCGCCCGGTGCTGGCCGAGGATGGGGGCGCCCGAGTCCATCGGTCACATCCTGGGGATCTCGACCAGGCGCGGACCCTGCGGCACCGTCTTTCCCTGCGGGTTCGAGGGGTCGAGCGGGATCAGGACTTCCTCGCCGTTCACCAGGCTCTTCGGGAAGCGGCGCATCACCGCGTCGACCTCGGCGGAGTAGAGCGTGCTCTTCGAGTCGTACGCGTCGGGGCCGTAGACGCCCACCATGACGGTGCTGATCTTCGAGTACGAGTCGTGGAAGTAGTACGCCTCCTCGCCGCGGGAACGCAGCTCGCGGCAGTAGGCCTCGGCGGCCCGCTTCATGTCGCCGTACTTCAGGTCCTCGGAGCCGAACGTGCTCCAGGCGGCAACCTGCACGGAATAGACCTGCGCCTTCGGGAAGCGCTGGCGCACGATGCGCAGGTCGTTGGGGCCGGGCGGACCCTGGTCGACGTCGGTGGCGGTGCGCGTGAGCATGGCACGCGGGAAGACGCGCGCGCCGCCCTCGATCATCTCCTTCACTGCCTTCAGGCGTGCCTTGGCGGCCGGATCCTCGGGGCCTGCGAAGCGGCCGGCAAGCACCGAGCTGCCGCGGGCGCTGCTCAAGACGAAGGCGTCGGCGAGCGCGGGGTAGCGGCGCGCGATCTCGTCGCGGCTGAGGCGGGCCGCCTCGCGGTGGTCGTCGCCGGTGAAGCTTGCGAGGTAGATCGACCACGCGCCGCCGTCGCCGTTCTCGGCGGCCACGGCGGCCTGGCGACGCGCATCGGCGGCGGCCTGGCGGCGGGCGGCGCTCTCGGCAGCCATGCGCGCGGCCGCGGCGCGTTCGGCGTCGCTCGCGGTGCGGCGACCGGTGGGAGGCGTGGCGTCGATGGGCGCGGTGGCGGTGGGAGCCTTCGTCGATGCCGCACGTGACGGCGGCGCGGCCGCCGGGGTGCCCGCCCGTGCCCGGGCCGGGGCGCGCGGGGCCGGCTCCGGCTCAAGTTCGTCGCCGGGGTTCATGAGCGCGGCGGTTGGATCGGGGTCCGGCGCCGGCGAGGCGGCTGCAGCCGCGCGCTTGGGCGCGATGCGGGTGGGGCCGGGCTTCGTCGATGCCTTTGGGGCATCCGCCACGGGCGTGGCCGCCGGGGGTGGCTCGGCCTTCGGCGCGCTGTCGCAGCCGACGAGCAGCACGCAGGCCACCGCCAAGGCGGCGAACCCGAAGTCATTGGCATGTTGAGACTTATGGGCCTTCATCGGGGTGGGCTACGATGACTTCGTGCTCAAGCAATTCGAGCGCGTTTGACGATACCACCTGTCGTGCCGGCGACGTTCGCCGGCGACACGCCTCGCGATGGATCGCGGGCGCGAACGAGACGCGGTGGTACGTCGAACGGACTGGACCGTTCCACCGGCAGGAGGCTGTGATGAACGACATCGGCCACGTCGGTCCGTCAAGCGGCTTGGGCGCCACCGGCGCCGCCGCCCGCATCCATGAGGCAAGCGCCGCCTACCGGGCGAACGCGCAGGGCGAGGCCGCCCCGGCGGTACCGCGCTGGGCCGAGGGACGCGACCGCGTCGAACTGTCGGACCACGCCCGCCACCTCGATGCCATCCGCGCGATGCCCGACGTCCGCATGGCGCGCGTCGAGGCCATCAAGCAGGCCATCGCCAGCGGCACCTACGAGTCGCCCGAGAAGCTGCAGGCGGCGATCGAGGGCGTGCTCCGCGACATCTCCGAGTGAGCCCGGGCGCGTTCCCGCGCCGCGTTTCGGTATGACTCGCGGGCATGACCCGCGCTGAACGCCGTCCGTCCGCACTGGCCCGCCCCGCGACGGCCCTGGTGCTTGCCGCCGCCACCGTGTGGCCCGTGGCCGCCCAGGAACCGCCGCCGCCGGCGATGCGTCCGGTCGACGTGCGGCGCGATGCGCTGGTGAACGTCGCGGTGGTCGTCACGCCCGGCGAGCGTCTCGCCGACGGCGTGGTGGTCATGAAGGACGGCTGGATCGAGCGCGTGGGGGCGCGCGGTGCGGTCGAGATCCCGGCCGGGACGACGGTGCACGACGGTGCCGGTGCGACGGTGTATGCCGGCTTCATCGACGCATGCGTGCGGGTGGACAGCGCGGCGGCGGCGCGTGCCGCGGCGGCCGAGGCAGGGGCGCACTGGAACACGCGCGTCACGCCCCAGGTGCGCGCGGCCGACCTGCCCGCACTGACGACCGACCAGCGCAAGGCGCTGCGCGACCTTGGGTTCACCGCCGCGGCGGTTCGCCCGGATGCCGGCATCTTCCGCGGGTCCTCGCAGGTGGTGCTCCTTGGCGAAGACCCCCGTGCGGCCCGGTGCGTGCAGCCGGACGCGGGCACGGACGTGGCATTCGAGACCTCGGGCGGCCGGCCCGGTGCCGAGGAAGACCCCGAGGCATGGAACCGCGCCACGTATCCCGGTGCGCTGATCGGCGCCGTGGCCCTGGTGCGACAGACGTTCGCGGATGCGGCGTGGTACGCGACGGCCACCGAGACGTGGCGCGCGCACCCCGCGGGGAACACGCCGCCCGTGCAGTCGAATGCGCTCGCGGCGCTCGCCCCGACGGTGCGCGGGACGCAGCGCGCGTGGTTCGACGCGACGGACGAGCGCATGCTGCTGCGTGCCGATGCGGTCGCGCGTGAGTTCCACCTCGATGCCGCCATGGTCGGCAGCGGGCGCGAGTACCGATTGCTCGAGGCCGTGAAGGCCACCGGGCGGCCGGTGGTGGTGCCGATGGACTTCCCGCGCACGCCCGACGTGAGCACGCCGCGTGCGATCGACGCCATGCCGCTCCGTGATCTCGCGCACTGGGCGCTGGCGCCGACGAACCTCGCCACCCTGCTGCGCGCGGGTGTTCCGGCGGCGGCGAGCACGGTGAGGCTCAAGGACGCCGGGGCGTTCGCGAAGGCGGCGCGCCGGGCGCTCGATGCAGGCACGACGCCGGACGAGCTGCTCGCGGCGCTCACGGTGCATCCGGCGCGGATGCTGGGCATGGAGGCGATTGCCGGCGAGGTGCGCGCCGGGCGGCTGGCGAACCTGGTGGTGGTGGACGGATCCCTCTTCGGCGAGGACGCCAAGGTGCGCGAGACCTGGATCGCGGGCCTCCGGCACGAGGTGGAGCCGCGCAGCAAGTTCCCGATGAAGGGGACGTATGCGCTGCGTGAGGCGAGCGGCGCGTGGGCAGTGACCGCGGGCCCGACGTCGATCGTCGTCGATCCGGATGCCCGGTCGATCTCGTTCAAGGGACCGAAGCGCGACGAGGCGGCGGACGCGAAGGCGGACGGCGGGACGACGCCGGCCGTCGATGGTGCCGCGAAGGACGCGACCTCGTCCGACGCGACGAAGGACGGCCGGGGCCGCGAACGCGGCGAGCCGACGACGCGCGCCGACGGCGCGAACTTCGACGAGGCGCGCGCCGGATTCACGGTCGAGGGCAAGCCCTTCGGCGCCGACGTCCCGCTGCGGGGCACGCTGGTGGCCACGAAGAACGGTGCGGAGCTGGTGCTTGCCCGCCCGGACGGCACGTCCGTCCGCTGGAGCATCGTGTCGACCGACCGCACGGGCGACGTGCCGGATCCGCGCAAGGAACGCGAGCGACGCATCGCCGAGGGCGGCGGAACGCCGCCGGCCGATCCGGCCGCGGCGCGCGAGAAGGTGGCGGCCGCCATCGCCGCGATCCCGCGGACGGTGCCGCTTGCGGACTTCGGCGTCGCGACGCGCTTCGCACCGACGTGCGTGCTGGTCGAGGGGGCCACGGTGTGGACCGCGGCGGACGCGGGCATCGTGCCCGGCTGCGACGTGCTGGTGCGCGGGGGCAAGGTCGCCGCGGTGGGCACGGGACTGCGCGCGAAGCTCACCCCCGATGAACTGCAGTCCGCGCACGTGATCGACGGGCGGGGCCTGCACGTCACGCCGGGACTCGTCGACTGCCACAGCCACACGGGGATCGACGGCGGCGTCAACGAATGGACGCAGAACGTCACCGCCGAGGTGCGCATCCAGGACGCGGTGAACGGCGAGGACGTGGACTGGTACCGCCAGCTTGCCGGCGGGCTGACCGCGGCCAACCAGCTGCACGGCAGCGCCAACCCGATCGGCGGGCAGAACTCGGTGGTCAAGCTGCGCTGGGGCGAGCCGTCCACCGCCTTCCCGGTGCAGGGCGCGATCCCCGGCATCAAGTTCGCGCTCGGTGAGAACGTGGTGCGCAGCAAGCGCCGCTACCCGAGCTCGCGCCTGGGCGTCGAGACCCTGATCCGCGACCGCTTCCAGGCCGCGCGCGAGTGGCGCGCCGCGCACGCGCGATGGGCCGCGCTTCCCGAGGCCGAGCGTGCGCGCGCGATGCCGCCGGCGCCCGACCTCGAGCTGGAAGCGCTCGCCGAGATCCTGGAGAGGAAGCGGCTGGTGCACTGCCACAGCTACCGCCAGGACGAGATCTCCATGCTGCTGCGGATCGCCGACGACTTCGGCTTCACCGTGGGAACGCTGCAGCACGTGCTGGAGGGCTACAAGGTGGCCGACGACATCGCGCGCCACGGCGCGGGTGCCTCGAGCTTCAGCGACTGGTGGGCGTACAAGGTCGAGGTGATGGATGCGATCCCGTGGAACGGCCAGATGCTCTGGAAGGCCGGCGTGGTCACGAGCTTCAACTCCGACAGCGACGAGCTGGCGCGCCGCATGAACACCGAGGCCGCGAAGGCCGTCCGGTACGGCGCGGTGCCGCGTGCCGAGGCCATCAAGTTCGTCACCATCAATCCCGCGCGGCAGCTGCGGATCGACGCGCGATGCGGGTCGCTCGAACCGGGCAAGGACGCGGACTTCGTGCTCTGGAGCGCCGACCCGCTGAGCGTGTACGCGCGCTGCCTGCAGACCTGGGTGGATGGCGTCCGGCGATTCGACGTCGACGCGGACCGCGCCATGCGCGAGCGCGACGCACGGACGCGCGCGGCGATCCTGGCGCTTGCCGCCGGCGACGGTGAACCGGCGGGCGAGGGCACGGGGCCGCGCGCGGGCGAGGGCCGCCGGGGCGGGCGCGGCACGCGGGGCGCAGGTGGGGCGCCGGGCGGCGCCGCCGCGCCACCCGCCGACGACGCGCTGCGGTCCGGCGGACCCCTGCTCTCGCGCATGCTCCGCGGGCGCGACGCCTACCTGATGGACCTGGTGCGATCCGGCATCGATCCGGACGCGGTGCGTCCCGGCGAGTGCGGGTGCGACCGTGCCGATGCATGGTCGGCGATCTTCGAGGACGTCGGCGGCGAAGGAGGTGCACGATGAGGATCTCGGCCCGAAGGGCGGCATCCGCCGCGATGGCGTGCGCCGCGCTGGCAAGCGCCGCGCGTGGCATGCAGTCGACCGAGGTGCCGGCGCCCCCGCAGCAGAAGCAGGTGGTGCTGCGCCATGTCGAGGTGCGGCCGTGCACGCCGGGCACGCGCACCATCGCCGACGGGTGGGTGACCTTCGAGAAGGGCACCATCCAGGCGCTGGGGGCGGAGCCCATGCCGCCCGACCGCGCGCGGCCCGACGCCCACGTGATCGAGTCCCGGGGCCATGTGCTCACGCCGGGCCTCTGGGCGTCCGCGTCCACGCTCGGCCTGGTGGAGACGCTGCAGGTCGAGGCCACCGACGACACCACGGAGTTCGGCGACTTCCATGCCGAGATCAAGGCGGCCACCGCGACCAATCCAGACAGCGACCTTCCTCCGGTGGCGCGCAACGCGGGCATCCTGATGGTGCACGCCTTCCCGCAGGGCGGCATCGTCGGCGGGCACGCCAGCGCGATGCGGCTGGACGGCTGGACGGCGCTCGAGCGTACGGTGCGCGCGGAGGCGGGCATGGTGGTGCGCTGGCCGATGATGGACGCGGTGCAGTCGCGCTGGACGTCCCGGTCGCCCGAGGAACAGCGCAAGGAGCGCGACAAGGCCGTTGCCGCCATCGACCGCTTCTTCGACGAGGCCGAGGCCTACCTGCGGGCGCGCGCCGCCGACCCCTCGCTCGGCGTGGATGCCCGCTACGAGTCGTTGCGTGCCGTGGTGGCGCGAAGCGAGCCCGTGCTGGTGGACGCGAACTGGCCGAGCCAGATCGAGGCCGCCGTGCTGTGGGCGGCGCGGCGCGGGTACCGGCCCGTGATCGTCGGCGGGCTGGGTGCGCCCGAGGTGGCCCCGCTCCTCCGCAAGCATTCCGTGCCGGTGGTGGTGCGCGGCATCAACCGGCTGCCGCTGCGCGAGAGCGACGCCCATGCAGCGCCGTACGAGGTGCCCGCCCGGCTTGCGGCGGCGGGCATCGCGTTCTCCATCGCGTCGGGCGACGAGCCCGCGCACGAACGGTCGCTGCCTGCGCAGGCGGGACGCGCCGTCGCGCACGGGCTCGATGCGGGCCTGGCCCTCGAGGCGGTCACCCGCATGCCCGCCGAGATCGCCGGCGCCGGCGATCGCTACGGATCAATCGCCCCGGGCAAGAGCGCCACCGTGGTGCTGTGGACCGGCGATCCCTTCGAGATCACCACCTCGGTGCGCCGCGCCTGGATCGACGGCGGCGAGGTTGACCTGAACGACCGGCAGAAGCGGATGCGCGCCAAGTACGTCGAGAAGGACCTGCAGCGCGACCCGCCGGAGCCGGAACCCGCGGAAGGCGGGGCCGACCCCGCGGACGCGACGCCGCAGGCGCCGCCGGACGCGCCCCGCGGGGCCGCACCGGGCCCGGTGTCGCCCGGGACGTAGAGTGGGCCCGATGCAGAACGAGGACGTGCAGGAGGACGCCGGCTTCGGCGCGCTCGGCGTGCCGCCCCTCCTGGGGCGCGCCCTCGGGCGGATGGGGATCGGGTCACCGACGCAGGCGCAGCGCGCGGCGATACCGGCCGCCCGGACCGGCCGTGACGTGGCGGTCGTCGCCGCCACGGGAACCGGCAAGACGCTCGCGTACGTCCTGCCGCTGGCCGCGCGGCTCCTCGAGGAACCGCCGCCCCGCCCCCGGGGCCGGCCGGTCGACCCCAAGCGGAGGCTCCGCGCGCTCGTCCTCTGCCCGACCCGGGAGCTGGCGCAGCAGGTGGCGCGGGAAGCATCCGAGCTCCTCCGCGGCACGGTGCTGCGCGCCACGGCCGTCTACGGCAAGAGCGCGCTCGCACCGCAGCGCGACGCGGTGGCGGCCGGGGTCGACCTGCTGGTTGGCACCCCGGGACGCGTCCGCGAGCTCTGCGGGCTGGACGCGGTCTCGCTTGCGTTCGTGAAGCAGGTGGTGCTGGACGAGGCGGACCGGATGCTCGACATGGGGTTCCTGCCGCAGGCCAAGGAGATCCTGTCGCGGGCGCCCGAGTCGCGCCAGCTGCTCATGTTCACCGCCACCATGCCGAGGCCGGTGGAGGCGGTGGTCGAGGAAATGCTGCGCGACCCCGCTCGGATCGACCTCGTCGGCAAGGAGCGGGCCCGCGTCGAGGGCACGCCCGCCGAGCGGAAGGACCTCGGCCAGCGCCTCTACGACGTGGACGACGAGTCGAAGACCGCCGTCACGGTGGCGCTCGTCAAGGACGGCAAGCGGCGCGGCGTCGTGGTGTTCTGCCGCACGCGCCGGCGCGCGGGCTGGGTGGCCGCGGCCCTCCGCCGGCACGAGGTGCGCACCGCCGTGCTCCACGGCGACCGCAGCCAGCGCCAGCGCGAGGAAGCGCTCGACGCCTTCGCCGCCGGCCGGGCCGACGTGCTGGTGGCGACCGACGTCGCCGCGCGCGGGCTCCACGTGCCGGCCGCGCGGTGCGTCGTCAACTACGACGTGCCGATCCTGCCCGAGGAGTACGTCCACCGGGTCGGCCGCGCGGGCCACGGCGGCGGCACCGCGGAGTCGTTCACCTTCCGGTGCCCGGCCGACCGCGAGCGCTGGATGCACGTCGAGCGGGCCATGCGGGTGCGGATCGAGCCCGAGGCTCCACCGCCGCACGGCGCCTACATGCGCCGCCATGACGCCGTGGCGCCCGACCGCGAGCGTGCACGCCCCGGCCAGGCGGGCCGCCACGCGCCGCGGAGGCCCCGGCAGGAAGGGGAGCGGGAGGCCGCCACGACCGGGAAGTCGCTCGCGGCCATGATCCGCAACGCGCCCGCGGCGGTGCGCCGCAAGCGCAAGCGCCTCACGGCGAAGGCGAAGCCCGTGGTGGCGCTGCGCGGCAAGCAGCGCAAGTCGCCGATCCCGAAGGGGCAGCGTCCCGGCGGCGGCGTCACGCGACGCGCATGAGCCGGCGAGGCACGGCGATCGCGCTGGCGGCGGCCGGGTTCGGCATCGCGGGCACCGTGTCGATGGCCGTGCTCGCGCGGCTCACCGTGGCCACCATGCCGGAGTCCAGCGAGGTGCTGCTCCTGCGCGACCGCGACGCATGGCACGGCGGCGAGCGGCGGTCCTCCCTGGTGCGCTGGATCAACCTGGAGACCGTCGGACCGCTGGTGGTGCCGGCGCAGGAGGGAGCCGTGCCGCGATGGGCCGAACCAGGCCCTGCCGACGGTGCACGCCACGTGCGCGCGGCTGCGGTTGCCGTGGGATGGCCGTTCCCGGCATTCGCAGCGCGGTGGCGCGCGGACCGTGCCGACCAGGGATATCCCGCACCCGCGGAGCGCGAGACGAGCGGCGAGGCGCCGAAGGAGGCGGTGCGGCGGCTCTTCGGGGAAGACCGGCACGCGGAGCGCTCGGTGCTGTGGCCCGGGGCGGCGCTGGACGCCGCGGCATTCGCCCTGCCGTGCTGGGCGGCGCTGCGCATGCTGGACCGCCGGCGGGCGACCGTCACTCGGCCGGGATGAGCGGGACGACCACCCGCACCACGATCGCCAGCGCCGCGAACATCCCGACCATGCCGAGCACGATCTGCGCCGACATGCGGGCCACCGCAGGCCAGTAGCCGCCAAGGTCCTGCTGCCGGATCGACTTCCAGGCCATGCTGATCAGGAACGCCATCGGCACCGAGAGCGCCCACCAGTAGGACGCCACGGCCGGTGCGGGCTGCAGGAACGGGATCCACGCAAGCATCACCGCATGCTACGGCCGGGCGGACATGCCGTAGGCGTCGCCGGGTCCCGCGCTGCCCCGCTGCCCCGCCGTCGCGGCGACCGCCGCCAGCACCGCGGCCCACGCGACCGCCGCGGGTGCCAGCACGACCGCCGCGGCGCGGAGCCTGGGCCGCGAAGCAAGCGCACGGAGCCCGCCGAGCGCCATGGCCGCCGGGGCAAGCGCAAGGGACCACCAGCACCACCACGGGAAGCCCGCCTCGTCGTACCCGTGACCCACGAACATGCAGGCGGAGAACGCGCAGCAGATGGAGATCGAGGCAGCCGTGCCGAGCACCGCGCCGCCGAGGAGCAGCGATGCCGCCCCGATCGCGGCGGCGCCGGCGCTCAGGGCGCCGAGCACGAAGGCAAGCTTGGCGAAGCCGGAGAGGAGCACCATCGCGGATCCCGCCGCGGCCGTGAGCCACCACGCGGCGTGGGGAGCGATGCCCGGGCGGAGCGCCGCCCGCGACGCGCAGACGCACGCCGCGGTGCAGGCCGCCGCCGCCAGGAGCTGCGCGCCGCCGCCGGCCATGCCGGGCGGTGCCACGAGCACCATGGCGGCGGCCGAGGCCGCCGCGGAGCACGCCACCGCCATGATGGGCCCGCCGCGGCCGCCTCCATGG
>JBJTJU010000303.1:0-8164 GCA_046096165.1 Phycisphaerales bacterium
CGGCTCGACGAGTCGCTCGCCATGTTCGAGCAGGCCGTGGCGCGCGAGCCCGACCGCGAGGTCGCGCAGCGGCTGCTGGCCGACGTCGGCGCGCGGATCGCCGGGCGCACCCCGGCGCCGGCCGCGGCGTCCGCGGGCGCGCTACGCTCCGACGCGCCGTGAGCGCACCTTCCATCAAGGGAACATCGAGGCGCCGACGCTGGATCGCCCGCGCCGTGCTGGGCGCGGGCGTTGCGCTGGTGCTTGTCGCCGCGACGCTTGCGTGGGGCTGGTGGGTGCAGCCGTCGGTGCTCGTGGTGCCGCTGCGCCAGGTGGGCTACTGGCGGCTCGGGGTCACGCTGAAGTCGGTTGACGTGGGCGGCCACGCGTGGCCCTACCTCGAGGCCGGGCCTGCGGACGGGCCGCCGATGGTCTTCCTGCACGGCTACGGCACCAGCAAGGACGCCATGATGACCATGGCCGCGCACTTCGCGCGCCGCGGCTGGCGCACGCTCGCGCCTGACCTGCCCGGCTTCGCCGCGCACCCGTTCCACCGCGGCGAGCGGCATGACGGCGCCTTCTACGCACGCGAGGTGGGGCGCTTCATGGACGCCGTCGGCGTGCCGCAGGCGGTCGTGGTGGGCACGTCGATGGGCGGTGCGGTGGCGTGCGAGCTGGCGATCTCGGACGCCGCACGCGTCCATGGGCTCGTCATGCTCTCGCCGGCCGGCGTCGACCCGCCGGTGCGCAACGCGTTCATGCGCCGCGCCGACGCGGGCGAGAACCCGCTCGACCTCGCCACCGAGGCCGACTTCGACCGCATCACCGCCACCGTCTTCGCGCGCCCGCCCTCGGTGCCCGCGCCGTTCCGGCGCTGGTTCGTCGAGCAGGCCGTCGCGCGCCGCGACGACACGCTGCAGATCGCCGACGCGCTGCGGCCGTTCCTGGTCTCGGGGCTCGACGGCCGCATGGGTGCGGTGCGCGCGCCCACCTTCGTGCTCTTCGGCACGGCGGACATGGTGACCGACCCGTCGATGCTCTCGGTCTTCGTGCGCGAGATCCCCCACGCGCGCACCGCGCTCATCCCCGGGGCAGGGCACGTGGCCTTCTCCGACGACTTCCCCGCCACCATCGGCGCGATGAATGCGTTCCTGCGCGAGGCCGACCTGGCGCCGGCATCCGCGGACGGCACCGCGACGGCCGCGGGCGTCACTCCTCGGTGACGGTGGCGGTCCGGCTCTGGGCGCCGGCCGCGGGCGCCGGCTGCGTGCGGTCCCACTTGCCGCGCGTGGCGGTGCGCGGGCCGGTGATCCGGTCGAGCCGGCTCACCAGCGCCGCCTGTCCCGCGGGCGCGGGCACCTTGCCGTCCAGGATGTCCCACTCGCTCACGCCTGCGCCGTAGGCGGTGACGTTCGCGTCGTGGTCGATCTTGAAGCCGATGCTGCCGAGGGCGCACGTGCCGTAGACGCCTCCGGCCACCGCGTACACGTGGACCTGGTCGCGCCGGTCCGCGGGGTCGCTGGTGCGCCCATAGGCGTCCCCGAACGTGCCCTGCGCCTGGGCGAGGAAGTAGCTGCCGTCGGCGACGAACTTGTCGATCGCCTCGTCGGTCGAGAAGACGATGACCACGTTGCGGCCCTGGCCGCCCGCGGTGACGCCGACCGAGAAGCCCTCGACGCGGATCGCGCACGGGGCCGACCAGCCGGTGT
Source organism: Phycisphaerales bacterium (assembly GCA_046096165.1). Taxonomy (GTDB): domain Bacteria; phylum Planctomycetota; class Phycisphaerae; order Phycisphaerales; family SM1A02; genus UBA966. The sequence goes on from JBJTJU010000303.1 coordinate 1,689, forward strand.
CGAGCCGGCGCATCAGCAGCCCACGGCCGCCGGCGCCGCCGATCACGAGCCCTGCCTGCGTCTCGTCGAGGATGGCGATGCCGCGCGCCTCGCGGAAGATCTCCGCGTCGACGGGCTGCCCGGAGGCCTGCACGTCGGACAGGTTGCCGATCGACTTGGAGATGCGCTCCGACATGGTCGGGGCACTGCACCCGGTGGCAATGAGGGCGACGAGGGTGACGGCGGTGCGCGGGTCCATGCGCATGGGGGGATCCTCAGCTGGCGGAAGGCGGTCCCGCCGGCCCACCGGGCCGCGGGGCCTCGTGGATATCGGCCGGCGGCGGCGCCGGGCGTGAATCCTCGGGCACCTCGCGGGGCATCTGGCGGATCGCCGTGCATTCGGTGGCCCCCGGGGCGATCGCATGCCGGATGGCGGCGATCAGGGCCCGGGCGTCGACCGGCTTGCAGAGGTAGTCGCGGCAGCCGGAATCGAGGCAGCGCTCCCGGTCGCCGGTCATGCCCTGGGCGGTGAGCGCGATGATCGGCGCGCAGTCGCCCGAGGCGGCCAGGCGCCGCGCGGCGTCGTATCCGTCCATCACCGGCATCTGCATGTCCATCAGGATCACGTCGTGGCGGTCGAGGCGCGAGGCGGCGTGCACCTCCTCGACGGCCTTGGCACCGTTCCCCACCACCGTGACGCGCGCCCCGGCGCACTCGAGGTGGTAGCGGATGAGCCGCTGGCTGTCGATCCCGTCCTCGGCAAGCAGGACGCGCACCCCGGAGAGCGGCTGGCGGCCCACGCGCGCGGCGGGCGGGGCGGCCTCGGGTGCCGGCACCGGCGCCGCGCCGGAGCGCAGCGAGGCGGGCGGCGTGCCCTCCATGTCGCCGACGTCGATGCGCACGTCGAAGGTGGTGCCGGCGCCGGGGGCGCTGCGCACGGAGATCGTGCCGCCGAGCATGTCCACGCAGCGATGCGTGATCGCCAGGCCCAGGCCCGTGCCGCCGAAGCGCCGCGTCGTCGACGTGTCCGCCTGCACGAAGGGCTGGTAGAGGCGCGAGAGCTGCTCGGGCGTCATGCCGATCCCGGTGTCGGCGACCTCGAACCCCAGCATGCGACGCTCGCCCGGGCTTCGCCGCACGGTGACCGTGACGGCGCCGTGCTCCGTGAACTTCACGGCATTCCCCACCAGGTTGATGAGGATCTGCCTGAGCCGCGTGGGGTCGGTGACGATCCCCTCGGGCACGTCGCCCTCGAGCGCGAGCTTCAGCGCGATGCTGCGCCGGCGCGCGCGGTCATCCATCAGGCGCATGACGTCCTGCACCAGGTCCAACGTCCGCACGGGCTGGCGGTCGACATCCATGTGGCCCGACTCGATCTTCGAGAGGTCCAGCATGTCGTTCAGCACCGAGAGCAGGTGGCGCGCATTGCGGCGGATGGTGTCCACGGCCTCGTCGCGCGTCGGTGCCCCGGGTGCGCCGACGTTCCCGTCGGCGAGCAGGTCCACGTAGCCGAGGATCGCGGCCATCGGCGTGCGGATCTCGTGGCTCATGTTCGCGAGGAAGTCAGTCTTGGCGCGGCTCGCGGCATCGGCCTCGCTGCGCGCGCGCTCGAGCGCGGCCTGGGCGCGGCGCTGCCGGCGGGTCTGCAGGAGGAGCGCGGTGGAGAAGGTGGCGAGCGTCGCCACCGAGCCGATGGTCGCGGTCACCGCGACGCGGGCCTGGCGCAGTGCCTGTTCCGAGGGTGGGTCCACGTCGCCGTCGGCGGCCCCGTTCCAGGCCACGGTGGCGCCGGCCACGCCGAGCGCGACGCTCGCGGCAATGCCGACGACGGCCATGCGGGTCGATCCGGGGATCGCAAACGCCACGCAACCCCTCGCTTCCCGGCCGACAGGCGCCCGCAACGCACGGGGACGCACCTTGGGCCCAGACTCGGTCCAAGGAAGAAGATCGGGAACCCCCGGCGGGGGTCAAGGACGCGGGCGGGGATTCCCGTCGTTTCCGGCCCGTTCAGGGCTGGTTCTGGGCGCCTTGGTCCGTTTGTGCGGCCGCCGGGTCGGCCGCCGGCGCCTGGCGCATCCGCCGGAGCGTGTCGGCCTTCCACGCGGGCATGCGGTACTCCCAGCCGGCCGTGCGGGCGGCGAACGCCGACCAGTCGGGGACGTACGGGTCGCCTTCCTCTGCCGGGGGCGCGACCTTCGGGGCGTCGGGCTTCGGGAACGCCGTGAGCGTGAACCACACGCCCTCCGGTTCCTCGTGCCCGGCGAGCGTGACGGTGCCGGTCTTCAGGTCGAAGGCCGCCGTCCACTTCGGCTCCTTGGCCACGTCTCCGCGCGCGCGGCGCACGGCCTCGAACTCCAGGCGCTCCAGGAACGACGGCAGGCCGAGCGTCGCGCCCTCCTGCTGGGCGTCGCTCCAGCGTGCGCGCTCGGCCTCGTCGACCGCCACCACCCACGGGCGGCGCGCGGTCTCGGCGGCGGGTGCGTCATCGGCCGGTCGCGACAGCACCAGGCCGTCGAACTCGACCGACAGCGTCTCGTCGGAAGGAAGCACCAGGAGCGAACGGTCCATCCACCCCATCGCGTCGTCTGGGATCTGCACGCGCCCGCGTGCGCGCCAGGTCTGGTCCTGGCCGGGCAGCCGCACGAAGACGGCATCGGGCGAGAAACGTTCCTCGCCGACCACCAGTTCCGCCACCGGTTGAGCACCGGGCGCTTCGGTCGGCAGGAAGCGCACCAGCCGCGCGCGGCCCTCGGCGTCCGGCCACGCAAGCGCCAGTTCCGCGTGGCGCTCGGGCTTGGCGGTCATCTTGTCCTCGATGGTGAGCCCACCGAGGCTCGCGACCAGCGCGCGCACCAGTTCCGTGCGTGCGGGGTAGCCGTCGCTCGTGGCGATCGTCCAGCCCGCGTCCTTGCGGTTCTCCAGGCGCACCGTGGCGCTGCCGCGGGCGATCTCGATGGCGGCCACCTCGCCGGCGCGCTGCTCGAGGTCGGGCAGCACCGCCGAACCGCGCGCACGTTCGCCCGCCGGGCCCTGGCCGGCGGCCAGGAACCACGCCGCGGCCACCAGCACGCCCGCACCGGCAACGGCCAGGATGGCGTTCGCGCGCTTCATCGCACGGCCTCCCGGCGGCTCGACCGGCCGCGCACCACGTACCAGGCGAGCGCCGCGGCCGCGACGACGAGCGGCCACAGCACCGAGTTCGCCACCAGCAGGTTGGTGCCCAGCTGCTCGACGCCCTTGCGCAGCTCGAGCTGCACCTGGCGCAGCTCCTTGCGCGCGGCCACCATCCGCTGCTGCAGCTCCTCGATGCGCTTCACCTGCTCGGGCGAGAGCACGATCTGCTGCATGCCGTCCGGCGTGCGCTCACGCTGCAGCTCGCCGATCTGGAGCTCCGTGCGCTGGATCTCGTCCTGCAGGTCCTTCTCGCGCGCGATGAACTTCGTCTGGGCGTCCTTGCGCATCGCGTCGACCACCGTGAACGGCCGCCGGAACTGCCCGCGCGCGCGGATCTCGGCGAGCGCGGGGTTGCCGGCAGCCAGCTCGATCGCGTTGAGGACCAGCGGCCCGTTGTCGGCGATGGCGCGCTTGCCGAGGTTCATGCCCCCCACGCGCTCGTCGATCACCCACGTGTCGTCCGACACCAGGTCGGCGTCGGCCACGAGCAGGATGTTCGCCGTGCCGGTGGACTTGGTGCCGTCGGCGGCGGGGTAGGCCGAGGCGATGGTGCCGCCGATGCGCGCGGCGATGGTCTTGGGTTTCCCGTCCGGCTTGAAGTCCTTGAGGAGCTGCTCGGGGTCGCCGAAGAAGCCGATCTTCATCGTCTGCACCAGCTGCGAGCGCTCGCCGGTGCGCACGAGGGGCTCCACCTTGCTCGTCGCTCCCTCGGCCGGCTCGATGCTCCCTGGGCTCATGAAGTTGAGCGCCTGCAGCCCGCCGACCAGCGGATCCTCCTTGGTGAGGGTGTCCGGCGTCATCGAGAGCCACGTGGGGTAGTCAAGCTCGCGCACGCCGCCGTTTCGCCCGGGCGCGCGCACGCGCGTCGCGTGGTCCAGGTCCCCGACCACCATGTCGCGCGGGATGTCGACGCCCCACGCGCCAAGCAGCGGGCCCAGGTCGTAGGTCGGGCCGCCGCGCTTGGCACCCATCGCCTGCGCGTCGGGGCCCGAGTCGGTCTCCGCGTACGGGTCGGCGAACACCACGAGCGGCTTGCCCGCGACGGCCCAGGCGTCGACCGCCTTCAGCAGGTCCTCGGAGAGGGTGCGCGGCTGCAGCAGGACGAGCGCCTGCAGGCCGGCGGGCAGTTCCTTCGCCGCGGCATCCACGGTGACCACGTCGCACTGCTCGCGCAGCTGCTGGACGACGACCGGCGGCTCCTTCTGCTGCATCGGGTTGCGCGGGTCGAACCCTCCGTCGACCGGCATCGTGCTCAGCAGTCCAACCTTCGGCTTGGACGGCCGGCCCACCGCGGCGATCGCACGCACCAGCTCGTACTCGAGGAGCGGCTCGTTCTCCGGCGAGAGGTAGGGGATGGTCTCCTTGCGGTCGGTGGGGCCGGTGATCACCAGGCCGAGCGTCAGCGTGCGGCCGCTGCCGTCGACGGCGAGCGCAGGCAGCCCCGCGGCGCGCGCCTCGTCCTCGGCCTCGCTGAAGGGCTCGGGGTCGACGAAGCGGAACTCGACGTTCCCCTTCGATCGCCGGGCGATCTCCTCCAGGTACTCGCGCACGCGCTGGCCGTGCGCGCGGATGAGGGGCTGGTCCTTCGAGCCTTCCTGCGTCCAGTACAGGGTGACGCGCACCGGTTCGTCGAGCGAGGCAAGCGCCCGGTCGACCCCCGCGCTCGTGCTGTAGAGCCGGTCCTGCGTCAGGTCGATGCGCGCGAACGGGACGGCGATCGACACCACGGTGTTGAGGGCGACCACGCCCACCAGCACGGCGGCGATCACGATGAGTGCATTCCTGCGGGCCTCGGTGCGTGCGGCCATGGGTTACTCCGCCTTCTTCCACTCGACCACGACGCCGTTCAGGAACAGGAACGCCATGGTCAGGGACGCGAAATAGAGGACGTCGCGGACGTCGAGGACGCCGCGCATCATGCTGTCGAAGTGGGTGAGCGCGCTCATCGCGCCGATCGCCTCGACGGCGACGCGCGGCAGCCACCCCGACACGAAGTCGAGCACGATCGGGAAGCCGGTCACCATCAGCAGGAACCCGGCCACCCCGCACAGCACGAACGCGATCACCTGGTTCTTGGTGAACGCCGAGAGGAACGCGCCGAGCGCCAGCAGCGTCCCGGCGAGGAGCGCGCACGCGAGGTACCCGACGACGATCGCGCCGTGGTCCGGGTTCCCCAGCCACCCGACCGTGATCCAGAGCGGGATGGTCAGGGCGAGCGCCGCGCACGCGAACGCCCACGCGGCGAGGAACTTCCCGAGCACCAGGTCACGCACGGAGACCGGCAGCGTCAGGAGCAGCTCGATCGTCCCGGTGCGCCGGTCCTCGGCCCAGAGGCGCATGCTGAGGGCCGGCACCAGGAACAGGTAGAGCCACGGCTGCCCCTGGAAGAAGGGCCGCAGGTCCGCCTGCCCACGCTCGTAGAACGCCCCGAGCTGGAACGTGAAGATGCCGCTCATGAACAGGTAGATCACCAGGAAGATCCCGGCGAGCGGGCTGGCGAAGTACGCGCCGAACTCGCGGCGGAAGACCGAGCCGATGCGTGCGGCGCCGCTCATCGCGCACCTCCCGCGACGTCGCTCGTCGTCAGCATGCGGAACACGTGGTCCATGCGGTTGCGCGTGACGCCGGCGGGCGCCTTGGCGTCGAGCTGGTCGGGCGTGCCGTCGAAGACGATCCGCCCCTCGTTGATGATGACCGCACGCGTGCACACGGCCTCCACCTCCTCCAGGATGTGCGTCGACAGCACCACCGCGCGCTCGCCGCCCAGCCGCCGGATCAGTTCGCGCACCTCGTGCTTCTGGTTCGGGTCGAGCCCGTCGGTCGGCTCGTCCAGGATCAGGATCGGCGGGTCATGCAGGATCGCCTGCGCCAGGCCCGTGCGCCGCTTGTAGCCCTTCGAGAGCGTCTCGACCAGCTGCTTGCGGTAGGGCCCAAGGTGCAGCCGGTCGATCGCGCCATCGACGCGCCGGCGCGCCTCGCCGGGGTCGTAGCCGCGCGTACGCGCCACGAACAGCAGGAACTCCTCGACCCGCATGTCTCCGTAGGCCGGCGCACCTTCCGGCAGGTAGCCGAACGTGCGCTTGGCGGCAATCGGGTCATCGGCGAGCGAGATGCCGGCCAGGTGCACCGTGCCCGCCGTGGGTTCCAGGAACCCCGTCAGCATGCGCATGGTGGTGCTCTTGCCGGCGCCGTTCGGCCCGAGGAAGCCCAGCACCTGGCCAGCCGGGACGGTCAGGTCGATGCCCCGCACCGCCTCGAAACTGCCGAAGGACTTCCGAAGGCCCCTTCCTGCGATCAGTTCCGTCATAGGGGCGCGAAGTATA
>JBJTJU010000304.1:0-16192 GCA_046096165.1 Phycisphaerales bacterium
GCGCGCCACCTTCACCGCCGACGGCACCACCACCTACCGCGTGCGCATCGGCGGGGCGGCCTCCGCCGGCCGCGGCACCACCACGGTCCAGGGCCCGGGCACGGCCTGTCGCGGCGCCCTGAACGCCAACGGCGCGGTCAATGGCGACGACCTCGGCAGCCTGCTCGGCGCCTGGGGCGCGGGCGGCATCGCAGACCTCGATGGAAACGGCGTAATCGACGGCGTCGACCTCGGCATCCTCCTCGGCGCGTGGGGGCCATGCACGACCGGCTGAACGATCCGTCCTGGCGGCGACGCATGGGTGCGCTGGCCCTGGTGGCCGTGGCGCTCGCGGTCTTCGTCTCCGCCCCGCGCGCCGACGCGCAGGCGTGCAACCCCGATGCAGGCAGCTGCATCCAGGCGCACGCGACCCCGGGCTGCGAGGACGCCGACTGCTGCGCCACGGTCTGCGACGCCGACCCGACGTGCTGCTCGGTGGCGTGGGACGCCGACTGCGTGGCGCTCGCCGAGGAGCGCTGCGAGGGCCTCTGCGGCGCGGACGCGAGCGGCGACTGCCGGCTGCCGCACGCGAACCCGGGCTGCAGCGACGAGACCTGCTGCGAACTGGTCTGCGGCGCGGACCCCACCTGCTGCGAGAACACCTGGGACACCACCTGCACGTTCATCGCCGAGGCGGTCTGCCCCGGTGGCCCGCCGGTCGAGTGCGGGTTGCCGAACCAGGGTCCGTGCCTGCAGGTGCACGCCACGCCCGGCTGCGACAACGCCGGCTGCTGCACCGCCGTCTGCGCCACCGACCCGTCCTGCTGCTCGGTGAGCTGGGACAACTTCTGCGTGCAGCTGGCGATCACCTCGTGCTTCGGCTGCATCTACACCTGCCCGCCCGAGTCGGTGCCCGAGGCGGAACCCTGCTCGGTGCGCACGAACGATCCATGCGCGGCGGGCGAGTCGGCCGCGAACTTCCCCGCCTCGGGCCTGGTGTGCGGCACCTTCGACACCGGCGTGACCGGCACCGGCGCCTGGGTGGGCGACCGCGACGGCTGGGCCCTGAACGTGGCCGACACGGACAACGACGGCGTGGCGAAGGTCACGCTGCGCCTGGCCGTGGGCCCTCGCGCGTTCGCGGCGCTCGTGCCACGAACGTGCCCGGTCAACCTGCTGACCGCGCCGCTGAAGGTCCAGGGCGGCAACTGCACCGAGGTGGCGGCATCGGCATGCCTGCCGCCCGGGCAGTACTGGGTGGTCTTCTCGCCCGGCACCTATCCGACGCCGGGCTCCGACGGCGAGCTCCCCTGCAACGTGAGCCCGCGTTACAGCCTGCGCGTCGAGGTGAGCCAGATCGGCTGCGCACCCGCCTGCACGACCGCCACCGGCCCCTGCTTCGACGAGCACGAGGGCGTCGGGTGCGCGAACGCCGCCTGCTGCGGCCCAGCGTGCGCGGCCGACCCGTTCTGCTGCAACGAGCGCTGGGACGTCGACTGCGCGCGGCTGGCCGCGGTGGCCTGCGGCATCCCGGTGCCGTCCAACGACGCCTGCGCCACGCCCACGCCGCTCGGCGTTGGGCAGGTGATCGAGTTCTCGACGATCCGCGCGTCTGGCTCGAACGTGCCGCTGCCGCAGTCGTGCGTGGGCAGCACGGGACCGGTGATGGGACCGGACGTGTGGTTCTCCTACAACGGCGAGCGACGCGGCACCATCGTCGTCGACACCTGCGGCTCCGCGACCGACCTGCGCATGGTGGTCTACAAGGGCACGTGCGACACGCTGCAGCTCGTCGGCTGCTCGTCGACGAGCGTCCTCTGCGTCCCGAACACGCGGCCGCGCGTCCAGTTCGTGGCCAACTGCGGCGAGCGCTACCTGATCCGCGTGGGCGGGGAGAACGAGGCGATCGCGGGGTCCGCGCGCATCTCGCTCACGGCGGCGGGCCCGGTCTGCCCCGGGTTCTGCCCGGCGGACCTCAACCGCGACACCGCGGTGAACGGCGATGACCTCGGCATCCTGCTCGGCCGCTGGGGCGCCTTCGGCGGCACCGGCGACCTGAACGGCAACGGCGTCGTGAACGGCGACGACCTGGGCATCCTGCTGGCCGCGTGGGGCACGTGCCCGCCGCCGCCGCAGTGACCCGCCGCGGCCCGGCGGCCGCGCCGCTCACTCGCCGCGCGCGAGGCGTTCGGAGAGCGCGCGACGCATGATCTTCCCGGTGGGGTTGCGGGGCAGCGCCTCCAGCACGCGGAACTCGCGCGGCACCTTGTAGGGCGGCAGCGCCTCGCGCACGAAGGCGCGCACGGCGGGCTCGTCCCATGCCTGCCCCTCGTGCAGCTCGACGAAGCAGATCGGCACCTCGCCGCGCGACGGGTCGTGCAGGCCCACCACCGCCGAGTCCTTCACCGACGGGTGGTGGTTGACCACCTCCTCGATCTCGCGCGGGAAGACGTTCTCGCCGGCGATGATCAGCATCTCCTTGATGCGCCCGGTGATGCGCAGGTGCCCGTCGGCATCGAGCTGCCCCATGTCGCCGGTGCGGAAGAAGCCGTGCTCGTCCATCACGCTCGCGGTCAGCTCGGGCAGGTTGTAGTAGCCCTTCATGACGTTCGGGCCCTTGATGCGCACCTCGCCGTCCTGGCCGGGGCCGAGCACGGTGCCGTCCGGGGCCACGATCCGCTCCTCGATCCCCGGGAGCGGGCGGCCGACCGAGCGCGGGCGGTACTCGTGCGGCAGGCACCAGTTGGTGCACGGGCTGGTCTCGGTGAGGCCGTAGCCCTCGTTGATCCGCTTGCCGTAGCGCTCGAGGAACCCCTGCGCCACCTTCTCCGGGAGCGGCTCGCCGCCCGACACCACGTAGCGCAGGCTCTCGAAGTCCGCGGGACCCGCGCTCTTCACCGCCATCAGCGCGTTGTACATCGACGGGATGGCGACGAACACCGTGGGACGGTGGCGGCGCGCGAGGTCGACGAGCCGCGGCGGCACGAAGCGCGCCGTGTAGACGGCGCGGCATCCGACCGCGAGCGGCAGCAGCGTCATCACGGTGAGGCCGAAGCTGTGGAACTGCGGCAGCACGCCGAGCATCACGTCCGACGGCCCGAACTCCGCCCACTCGACCACCTGCGCCACGTTCGAGGACAGGTTTCGGTCGCTGAGCATCACGCCCTTGGGCTTGCCGCTCGTGCCGCTCGTGTAGAGGATGACCAGCGTGTCGTCCGGCTTACGCGAGGGGCCAAGCCGCACCGGCGGCAGCCCGCCGAAGCGCATCTGGTCCATGCGCATGGTGCGGGTGCCCGGCAGCTCGCCGCCCACGTGCTCGAGCATCGGCCCCACCGACACCACGGTGTCGAGCCCCGCGTCGCGCGCGATGTACTCGAGGTCCGAGCGCGACAGCAGGTAGTTGAGCGGCACGGCCGTCCGCCCGGCCATCCACGCACCGAGCAGCGCCGCCGGGAAGAGCCCCGAGGTCGGCAGCAGGAGCCCCACGTTCGGTGCCTGGCTCGTGCGCTCGATCTCGCGCGCCACGTGCCAGGCCGCGACCATCATGGTGGCGCCCTTCCACGTGCGGAAGTCGTCGACCGCCACCGGCGCGAGCGCGCGCCGGGCAAGCGTCCACTGGATCTGGCGAAGGAGCGTCATGCGGGCGTCTCCGGGTGCGAAAGGTACACTTGCCCCGTGCGATGGACCGCCGCCCTGCTCTGCGTGCTTGCCGCATGCGGGCCCGAACCCACCCAGACGCTCGATGACGCCGTGCGCGCGTTCGACGCGGGCCGCTATGCCGAGAGCCTGCGCGTGGCGAAGGACGTGCAGTCGCGGACGCAGGACCTGGCGTCGCGCCAGCAGGCGGCCTACCTGATCGGATGCGCGTCGATGGAACTCTCGCGCCCGGGCGAGGCGCGCGATGCGTTCGCCCTCGCCGCGCGCAGCCAGGATCCGGTGGTCGCGGGCCGCGCGCTCGCCAAGCAGGGAACGCTTGCCGTCGAGGACGCACGCTGGAGCGAGGCGGCCAGCGCCTTCTCCGCCGCCGCCAGCAAGCTGACGGGTGCCGATGCCGACCGGGCGCGCGAACTCGCGCGCGAGGCCGCGGCGAAGGCGGCGGAGCCGAAGTCGGGCGGTGCGCGACCCGCGCCCACGTCGACGCCCGCGCCGCCGAAGCCCGCCGCGGGTGCCGACACGCCGGACGCAGACGACGCGCCCCCGCCGATCCCCGCACCCGTGGCGCTGCCGCCGGTCGAGGCGGACGCATCCTGGACCGTCGCGGCCGGCGTGTTCGGCTCGGAGACCGCCGCGCGCCAGCGCGCCACCAACATCGCCGGCGAGGCGCGCCGCGCGGGGCTTCCCAAGCCGCGCGTCCTCTCCGTGCCCGCCCAGGACCGCAAGGTATGGGTGGTCGAGGTCGGGACCTTCGCCGACAAGGCCAAGGCCGAGGCGGCGCGCAGGAAGATCACCACCGGCGACACCGCCGTGGTGCGCTCGCGGGCCAAGTGACGCGTGACGCGGAGCGCGGTCCCGCGGGGCGCCAGACCACGGCGACGCTCACTCCGCGTTGATCAGGAACGTGGCCGCGTGCTCGAAGTAGCGCACCATCTCGGCGCGCTCGGGCTCGGGGATCTCGGCATCCTGCAGCGCGCCGAGCATCGTCTCGACCCACCAGTTGCGCTCGGCCACGCCGATGCGGAACTGCATGTGGCGCATGCGAAGCCTGGGGTGGCCCTTGCGCTGGCTGTACTCGGCGGGACCGCCGAAGTACTGGATCAGGAACTCGGCCTGGTTGCGGATCGGTTCCTCGAGGTCCTCGGGGAACATCGGGCGCAGGGACGGATGCCGGCCGATGCGTGCGTAGAACGCGCGCGCGATGCGCCAGAACGGGTCCGGGCCCCCGAGCCGTTCGTACACCGTGCGCGAATCTCCCGCATTGACCGAAGGTTGCATGCCGTATCGTAGGGACGTGCTCGGCGCAGCCCGCATCGCCTGGCCACTCGTCCTTGCCGCGGCGGCCCTGCCGCAGGCGGCGGTCGCGATGCCCGCGCCAACCGCGACGCCCCCGATGGGCGCCTCGCACGAGTCGCTGCCCGAGGAGTTCAGGCGCGCACGCGTGCCGGCCATGCTGCTTGCGCCGCTGCCGCGCACCGGCGGCGTGCCGCGCATGGTGCCCGCGCGCGTCCGGCCCGGCAACGCCGCGGACTGGGAGCGCCACGACGTCGCCTTCACCGCCCTGCGCGCGCGCAACTTCGCCCCGGGCAACTCGCCCAAGGTGCGCGCCTCGGGCCTGGCCGCGCTCAAGGAATGCCGCGACCCCGCGGCCTTCGAGTCGATGTACCGCGCGTTGCGTGCGCAGAAGCCCGACGTCGTCGCCGCCATGCTCGATGCCTTCGCGGCCGGCGGCGACGAGGGCCAGTACGCGCTCGCCTCCGTCGCCATCCAGGACCCGGACGCCGCCGTGCGCGCCGAGGCCACGCGCCGGATCGCCCGCCCGCCCTCGAACGGCGTGCTCGCCGCGATCGACGACGGGATCCGCGCCTCGAACCACCAGTGGGTGAACAACGCCGGCATCCTCTCCGGCGCGGTGCATGCCATCGAGGCCATCCCGCAGCTGATCTTCGCGCAGTACGTGCAGGGCCCGGCCGCGGGCGAGGCCGACGGCGACCGCGCGTGGATCGCCATCGGCACCACCACCAGCTACGTGGCGAACGTGATCCCCGTGGTCGGCGACAACGCCGCCGCGTTCCAGCCCGTGATCGGCCAGATCATCGAGGGCGTGGTGTTCCGGGTGCAGGACTGCGTGGCCACCGCCTACCACGGCGGCGTGCACGACGCCCTGGTGGCCATGACCACCTTTGATTCCGGCACCGACACCGCCTCCATCGGCTGGGACATGCGCGCGTGGGCCACGTGGTTCGACCACACCTACGTGCCGCTCAAGAAGCGCCAGGACGAGCAGCTGGCGAAGGCGGCCTCGGCGGCCGCGCCCACGCCCTGACGCGCTCGGCGGCCGCCGTCGGCGCACCGCGCGTCCCGCATGCGCCCCGCGTCGCTCACGCGTGCGCCGCGTACTCGATCACCGCCTGCGCGAGCAGGTCGTACTGGGCGGCGCGGTTGTACACCTGCGCCGAGGGGCGCGCATGCCAGCGGCCGTCGAAGTCGATGATCGGCACCTCGATCCGCTGCTGCGCGTAGAGCGCCTCCTGGAACGCAAGCGGCGACTCGAAGCGCGCGCGGATCTCGGTGGGAAGCGGCACCGTGCACATCGAGCCGAGCATCCGCCCGTCGGCCGGCGACACCGGCTCCACCTCCCAGCGCCCGCAGAGCATGCGCTGCACCCAGCGCGCCATCTGGTCGTTGTGGCGGCGGACCGCGTCCCAGCCGAGCGCCGCCATGAAGTCGATGGCCTCCCCGGCCACCATCCACGCCGCCATGTCGCGCGTGCCCTGCCAGTCGAACTCGGCATCGAAGCCCTCGTCCAGGTAGTGGCTCACCGTCGCGGGCTTGATGTCGCGCGCGCGATCGGGCGCCACCCACAGCACCGCCGTTCCCTTGGGCGCGCAGCACCACTTGTGCAGGTTTCCGGTCCAGTAGGTGGCACCCAGTCCCTCCACGTCGACCGGAAGCATGCCGGGCACGTGCGCCGCGTCCACGAGCACCTCGATGCCGCGCTGCCGGCACGCCGCCACGATCTCCGCCACCGGGAACACGAGCCCCGTCGCACTCGTCACCTGGTCGATCACCAGCAGGCGCGTGCGGTCGGTGAACCCGCCGATCACGGCCTCGAGCACCGCCTGCGGCCCGGAGACCGGCAGCGGCAGCGGAACCTCGACGTACGCCGCGCCGCACTGGCGCGCGCGGAACTGCATCGCCTTGCGCACCGCGCCGTAGACGTGCGACGTGGTGAGGAGCTCCTCGCCGGCGCGGAAGTCAATCGAGCGCAGTACCGCGTTCACGCCCTCGGTGGCGTTCGTCACGAAGCCGAACCCGCCCGGGCGCATCCCGAGGAACTGCCCGACGCGCGCGCGGCTCGGCGCCAGCAGCTCGCGGATCCGGCGGCCGAGCATCTCGATCGGCCGCGCCTCGATGCGGTCCTGCGCGGCGATCCACGACTGTCGCACCGCGCGCGGCACCGCACCGAAGCTGCCGTGGTTCAGGAACACGTACTTCGGGTCGATCGCCCAGCGCTGCGCCAGGTCGGGCGCCAGGGGCGCCGGCGGCGCGGCCAACGGCAGGTGGGGTGAGGACTCGGTGCCTTCGGCGGGCTCACGGACGGCCATGGCGGGGCACCATACGGGGCGTCTCCCATAAAAACTCAAGTTGGGCAGGTGATATCGCCAATGATTCGGGACCCGTTCGTGCTAACATTTCCCGTACGGATTGTGCAGGCCGCCGAGGAGCCCGGCCGACAACCGAACAAGCACCGCACGCGTCGTGCGGCACGCACGTCAGAAAGGCCCGTCATGAAGCTCCTCGCCTCGCTCCGCTCGCTGCTTGCCCCCGTCGACCAGCCCCTTGCACTCCTCGGCCCCGGCGGCGACTTCGTCGATGCCCTGGTCGAGCGCAACGGCCGCCTGGCGCTCGAGCCGCGGATCGAGCCCCGCCCCGCCCTCCCGCGCGCCCGCTCGCGCCGACACCGACTGCACCGCTTCCTCGCCGAACCCGCCACCGAAGGACCGACCCATGAACCTCACGCCCAAGCAGCTTCGCATCTTCGAGTTCATCCGGACGCACCGCGCGGAGAAGGGCTACTCGCCCACGATGCAGGAGATCGCCGATTCGCTCGGCGTCACGAAGGTGACGGTGTTCGAGCACGTCGAGGCGCTCGTGCGCAAGGGCGCGCTGGTGCGCGATCCGAACAAGAGTCGCTCTTTGTCGGTTGCTGAAGACGTCGAGCTGCCCCACGAGTCGGCGCACCAGCTGCACGACGACGGCCCGATCCCGATGCCGCTGCAGTTCCCGCTGGTGGGGCGCATCGCGGCCGGCCGGCCGATCGAGAAGTGCGCGCAGGACGAGACCCTTCGCCTGGAGGAGCTCTTCGGCCCCCGCCGTGGGCGGCAGGCGAACTCGATGTTCGCGCTCCAGGTCGACGGCTGGTCGATGCGCGACGAGGGCATCTTCGACGGCGACTACGTGATCGTCGAGCGGCGCCAGGTCGCCCGCAACGGGGAGCGCGTGGTGGCACTGCTCCCCGACGGCGAGACGACCCTGAAGACCTACTTCAAGGAGCGCGACGGTCGCATCCGGCTGCAGCCCGCGAACCCGGACTTCGAGCCGATCGTGGTCGACCGGTGCGAGATCCAGGGCGTGGTGGTGGGCGTAATGCGGCGATACTAGCGCCGGCCGCCGCCACCGCCCCGCGAGCCGCCGCGGTTGGAGTAGCCGCCGTAGCGGGAGCCTTCCGAGGGACGGAAGCCGGACGTGCTGCCCGAGCCACCGGGCCGGTGGTAGTTCTGCGCGGCACGCTCGCCGACGCCGCCGGCGCCGCGCGCGCTGCTCCACCGGTTGGAGGCATTGGAGGCGGCGCGGTTGCCGTCGATCCCACGGTTGTTCAGGAAGCGGTTCGCCTCGCCGCGGTCATGCCAGCCGCGGTTCCAGTTGTTCCAGCCGCCATAGCCCCAGCCGTAGCCGCAGCCCCAGCCGCAGCCGTAGCCGAACGCCGAGCCCCAGTAGGGGCTCCAGCCCCAGCCGCCGTAGCCGGAGCCGTAGATCGAGGGGTACATGTCGGCGTAGCCGTAGCCCCAGCCGTAGTCCTGCTGCGGCGCGTAGGTGCCGCTGCCGTAGTTGTATTCCGCCTGGTTGCCGAACGTGGACGGGTAGCTCGGCGCCACGTACGAGGCGACGTTCACCTCGACCGGGTCGACCTGCTGCGGCGTGCCGGCGTTGTAGTCGTAGCCCGTGCCGTAGACCGGCGTGCCGCCCTGCATGTAGGTGCCCGTGTAGCCCGGCGTGCAGCCGAAGGTCACGGAGTCGGGCGAGCTGGCCATCACCTCCACGTACGTGCACGCATAGACCGGCGACGAGGGCGGGATCGAGTAGATGGCGCCCGGCACCGAGTCGCACACCTGCCACGGCCCGGAGGCCGACGGCGCCGAGAACCACGCGCCGTTGTCGCAGCAGTACATGGTGTTGCCGGACTGGATGACGGGCTGCGTGGCGTTCGACGCGTACGACAGGCCGCCGTCCATCGCGACGAACGCCGGTTCGCCGCGGAACTTCACCGAGCAGTTCGCGCCCGAGCGCTTCACCGTCACCGCACGCACGATGCTGCTGGCGACCGCGGCCGAGTTGGCCTCGAGCGTGCCCGGCACGCTGGCGCGGGCCGAGGCGAGCTGTCCCTCGGCCGGGAGGTTGGCGAACGACGCCGGCACCGCCGACGGCGCCACGTACGACCACGTCCCGTTCTTCAGGTCATCGGCCGAGTACCAGCGGCCGGCGCCCAGGGTCCACCACTTGCCGCCGCTTCGCAGGAGCGGCACCGACGCGTTCGAGGCGCGCTCGACACCGTCGCAGGCCGGGCCCATCTGGGGCGCACCGTTCGTGGACACGAGGAGCGTCGGCACCGTGGCGACGACGACGTCGGGGACGGCGCGGGACGACGCGTTCGCGGGCGCGGCCGGAGCCTGCGCGCCGGCGGGCGGCGGCGGGACCGAGCCGACCGCCGACAGCACCTCCTGCGGCGGCAGGCTGTCGACCTTGGTGAACGGCCCGTCGAGATCGACCGAGCTCAGCCAGATCGATCCGCCGACGCGCGCGTACCAGGCGCCGTCCGGGGACTTGAGCAGGATGCTCGGGGTGTTCACCACGCGCTTCCAGCCGGCGGCGCAGTCGCCGAGCACGGGCTGCCCGTTGACCGACACGAGCACCGCGGGCCGGTCCACGACGCGGATCGCCGGCACCGGGTTTGCGAGCCCCGTCACGTTGCGCGAGCTGTCGACGGCGACGCCCTGCACGATCGTGGTCAGCATCGCCTCCAGGGCCATGCCGTCGAGGAGGCCGGCGACGGCGGACTTCGTCGCGTCGTCGGAGCCGTCGGCCATCTTGCAGCCGGTGATCTGGAAGTTGCCGAGTTCGACGTAGCCGGGGTCGGACGCCTGCGAGATCACCGCGGTCATCTCCAGCGTGCCGTCGACGGGGTTGCCCGTGCCGGAGGTCATCTGCACCGCGGAGCGCATGCTGACCGTGTTGCCGGCGATCGCCGTGTACGCGGGGGCGTTCAGGGTGTAGGTCGTGCCACCGACGGTCGCCTTCTGCGGCCAGGCCGAGGACGCGGGGGCCTGCGCGGCGGCCACGACGGGCTGCGACACGGCCAGCGAGAGGGACGCGGACAGGGCAAAGACGAGCACGGAGGCCGCTGAATGCATGGACGCAGGTTCCTTGGATCGAGAGTGGGCGTCAGGCGAGCAGACCGCAGCGCCCGAATTGCGGTCCGGAATGTACCAATTTCGCGGGACGCCGGCCGGGGCGCGCCGGGCACCCGACGTGCCCGTGCCGGCCCTCAGTGCCCGAACCAGTGGCCGCGCACGCGGTCGAGCGCCCCGTCCTCGCGCAGCGAGAGGATGCCGACGTTGAGCCGGCGCAGGAGGTCGTCGTCGCCCGGGTGCACGGCAAACGCGTAGTGGCGCTTCTCGAACGTCTCGCCCACCACCTTCACGGCCACGGAGGGATGCGTCGTGTCGAAGTACTCGAGCGACTGCGCATCGGCGACCACGGCATCGACCTCGCCGGCGACGGTCGCGTCGGCCGCCTCCTGCACCGAGCCGAACGCGCGCACCCCCATGCCCTGCTGCGCGCAGTAGCGCTCGCCGAAGCTCCCCTTCAGCACGCCGACCGTCCGGCCACGCAGGTCGGCGGGACCGTGGATGCGGCCATGCAGCGTGTTGGCGGTCATCACGCTCGTCAGGCTCGACGTCAGGTAGGCGACGCTCGCGACGCCGAAGACGAGCCACAGCGCCGCCACCACCCTGCCGATCCACCCCGCGGCGACGTTGCCCTGGTAGCTCGTCTTCCCCGTCATCGTGACCGAGACCACGTGGTAGAAGGACTCGGCCACGCCATCGCGCAGGTGCGGCGTGAATCCGGGGTCGAACCGCCGGAGGATGGCCACCACGACGAGCGACAGCGCCACCGTGATCGCCGCACCCCAGGCCACCACGCGCACGTGCCCGTCGCTCACCAGGCCCTCCCAGAGCCGCGCGATCGAGTTCGAGTGCTCGCTCGGCACCATCACGCGGAGGCCGCCGTCGAGGATCGGCTGGGTGAACGCCACGCGCGACAGGCGCTCGCCGGTCACCACGGTGTTGCCGAGGCCGATGTCGGCCGCGCCGGACTCGACCTCGGCGAAGAGCTCCTCGAGCGAGGAACACGGGTGGAACTCGAGCACCAGGCGTGCCGGGATGGCCGCACCCTGGAGCGTGACGGCGGCGAAGCCGTCCCACCGGCCGGAGGACTCCTGCATGGTGAACGGCGGGTCGACGAACGCGGCCACCTTCACCGTGCGCGACGGCACATCCGACTGGGCGGCCGCCGGCGCCGTGGCGACGGCCGCGAGCACGACGCCGAGGAGCATGACGAGCGCCTTTCCCATCGTCAGGGCTCGACGCGCGGCACGCCGTTTCGCTCGTGCCGGTACTTGGAGATGGTCTCGTACGCCACCTTGCGGGCGCGGTTGATGCCGCCGAGCGGGCGCTGCTCGGCAAGCGCGTGCCAGGGCGTGAACGAGAGGTTCTCGGCGACCTTCAGGTCATCGCCCGAGGACAGGTCCTGCTTCGGGATGCGCAGCAGCGCGACCCGCACGAACGGCGAGTCGGCTTCCTGCCACTCCGTGAGCGAGTCCTCGACGGGCATCTTCACCGGGTCGCGCTGCAGCTGGACCAGGAACTCGAACACCACCTCCTCCGCGCCGACCTGCTTCACCATGGCATCACGCAGGTAGTCCTGGCTGGGCTCCGGGGTGAAGGGCCGCTCCGGCGGGCCCAGGGGACGCGCGGAGAACTTCATCGCCCCGGGGCCGAGCCTGTAGGGGGTCTGGCTCCAGTAGCGCGACTGCAGCGGGTTCCAGAACGGCGAGCCGTTCAGGCCCGTGATCGCCCGCAGCACCTCGGGGCTGATCTTCAGGAACGCCTCCGTGGCCGGCAGGCCGCCCGCCCGCGCCGCGTGGAATGCCGAGTAGTCGCTCACCGTGCGCGACAGGAAGGTCGGGTAGTTGATCATCACGAAGTCCTGCGTCGTGGCGCCGGCTTCGTCGGCCAGCGCCTTCTCGCCGGGGACGTCGAGCAGCTTGATGGCCATGCCGTGCGCCTGCTTCACGGTGTCGGAGGACACCTCGGTGCCGCTTGCCGAGAACCGCACCAGCGCGTCGAAGGCCTTCGGCGCCGCGAACACGCCGTGGCGCAGTTCGGGCGGCAGCCCGTCGGCCACCTCGAAGCGCGCCTTCACCAGCCCGTGCGACTTCGGGTGCGCGTCGCGGCGGACCTCGCTGCCCTCGGGGTACTGGATGCGCATGCGCGCCAGCGTCTGGTCGACGAACTCCTGGATGAGCGCGTCCTCGCCCGGCAGCACGCGCTCCTCGCCGAGCGCCAGCGCCGGCGAGGGAAGCTCGTACGGCTCGGGGTACATGACGTGGAAGAAACCCACGTCCTGCCACGCCTCCACGGCGTCCGCCGGCCCGCCGTAGGGCGCGACCTGCGCGGGCTCGGACGGGATCGACTTCAGGTACTCGACGAGCGCCCAGCGCTCCTCGTCGGCGAGCAGCCGGCCGATCGTGCCACCGCCACGCGGGCCGTTCTGGAACGAGTGGCCCGCGTTCGAGTTGCCGATCTTCGTCGTGTCGAGGAGGAACGTGCCCGACGCACCCGTCGTGTCGACGCCCACCTTCACGGGATCGAAGTCGCGCCCGACCATGAACTGCTTCGGGCGGTCCTTGGCGGGCAGGAGCAGGTCATAGAGGCTCGGCACCGAGCCGTTGTGCAGGAACGGGGGGGTTGCCCACACGCCGTCGCGCGGGCCGGCCTGGTACGAGGGCTGCGACGGCGGCTTCTCCCATGCGAAGCGGTAGCCGTGGGCATCGACCAGCTCCTGCGCCGTGAGGCCGGCGCGGGACGCCGCGCGCGACACCACCTGCTCGCGCGCCGAGACGAGCATGGAGGTCGACGGGGCAAGCGCCCCGCCCTTGAACGGCGGACTGAGCCACGGCGACAGCACGCCCGTCAGGAACTCGGGCTTTCGGCCGAAGGCGGGCGTCTGGAACTGCATGGGATCCGTGCCCACGTAGGCCTCGGGCACGATCGCGTTCTCGATGAAGCGCTTGCCGTCGACCTTGGGCACGCTCCAGCGGTGCGGGTAGGTCGAGTGGCACTGGGCGCAGTTCTCCGCGAACAGCAGCCGCCCGCGCGCGGCCTTCTCGCGGTCGATCGCGCCGAGCACTTCCTCGGGCCACTTCGGCGGCGCGAGCCTGCGCAGGACTTCCTCGATCCGCACCTGGCCACGGACGTCGACCGTCGACTCGAACAGGCCCTTCTCCGGGCTCTCCGACCGCAGGTCCATGGCCACGAAGACGCCCATCGATTCCGTCGAGTTGCGCAGCAGCGGGTCGGAAGCGACGCCCGTCCACTGCACCCACGACGACTGCGGCGCGTTCCATAGGAACGGCGGCTTGGCGGGCGCGAGTGCCGCCATCCAGTTCACGCGCAGGGCGGTGGCGCCGCCCCGCGCCCGGTTGTGGATCAGGGTGAGCGCATCCATGCGTCCGGGGCCGCTGGGCGTCGCCACCGCGGCATCGTGCGAGATGTACTGGTGCACGGCGTGCGCGGCCTTGTCGAGCGACGCGCGGAGGGCATCCATCGCCTCCGCGCCCGTCACCTGCATGCGCGCGGCCGTCCGGCCGAACTTCGCGGGGTCGCGCTGCGTCGCGGCCAGCGCCTCGTCGAGCGCCGCGATGTAGCCGGCGAAGTCGAAGGCGTGGTTGGACCCGCCCTCGATGCGGATGCGCGTGCCCTTGTACGACAGCTCCGACGAGTGGCACGCCGAGCACGTGAGCCCGATCCAGTCGCCCTTCCAGCGACCCTCCGGCACCGACGTCCGCACGAGCCCGATCGGCAGGCCGTCGGGGTTGGTTCGCGGATCGGCCGGCACGGTCACGAGCCCGAACCGATCGGACACCTCGTCCGCGCGGAAGAGCGCGGTCGATCCGCCCTGCTCGAGCGCCATGAAGAGGTCGAACGGCATCACCGCCGACCCTTGGGAGGTCCGGTGGTAGGTGGCACGATCCTCGGGGCTCCAGCCCTGGTCGAGCAGCACCGGCGGTGCGGAGGCCGGCGCACCCGTCCACGCGATCACGGAGGCGGAGGTTCCCAGCGCGCCGAGCGCCGCCGGGACCACGAGGCGACGACTCCAGCGAAGCGCGGGGCGCATGTGCATGTGTCCGAGCGTCGTGCACGGTGGCGACAGGTGCGTTGGCAGCTCAGGTAGCGTCGTACGCATGGCCGCCGCGATCCCGACCGCCCTGCATGCGATCGCTTGGATTCTTGCATGCCAGACGGCACCTCCATCGGCACCGACGGCGGCGCCCGCCGTGCCACCGAAACCCGGCCCGTGGGACAACGCGGTCGAGGTGCGCCGCGTCGGATCCGATGGCACCGCCGAACTCGTGGCGACGTTCGACCACGCCGACGTGAGCACGGTGGCGCGGCTACCGGACGGGCGGATCATCGCGGCGTTCCAGGGCTATCCACCCGACCGGCCGCAGGACTTCAACCGGGGGGCCGTTCGCTTCTCACGCGACGAGGGCCGGTCGTGGACCGCCGCGCAGCCCGTCGTCATCACGGGGTTGGAAGCCGGACTGGCGCCGCCGTTCGACCCCACGCTGGTGCCGCTCCCCGATGGGCGCATTCGCCTCTACTTCACGTCGCACCCCGGGTCCGACGAGCAACCCGGCCAGACCGCCATCCACTCGGCGGTCTCCGCGGACGGCATCCACTTCACCGCCGAGCCGGGCATCCGCTTCTGCGTCGAGGGGCGCGTCATGCTCGACTGCGCCGCCGCGCTCCACGGCGGGAAGTTCCACCTCATCGTCCCGGACAACGGCACGCCGGGCGAGTTCCTCGCGCGGCGGCACGCCGGCGAACCCCCGATCGGCGGCAACGGCTACCACGCCACCAGCGTCGACGGCCTGTCGTTCCAGCGCGCCGCCGACCTCCCGCTGACGCCGGTCCGCAACCGGTGGTTCGGCAACCTGCAGAGCGACGGCCGCACGCTGTCCTTCTTCGGCACCGGCCCCGGCCCGTGGCCGATGACGAGCGCCGACGGGTTCACGTGGAACGCGGCACCCACCCCCATGCGCGTACCGGGGGTCGATCCGGCGGTGCTGGCGCTCACGGACGGCGCGCGGCTCGTGCTCTCGACGCGGGCGCCGGGGCCTGCGACGGCGCGAGCATCCGACGAGCAGGGACGCACCCCGCCTCAGCCCGAGTAGTTCCCCCAGCGGCTGAGGAGCATGCCGAGGTCAACGCCGTCGACGTGTCCGTCGGCGGTCAGGTCGCCCGCGCACGCGCCCGACGCGGGGCATTGTCCCCACGACGAGAGCAGCAAGCCGAGATCGATGCCGTCCACGGAACCATCGCGATTGAGGTCGCCCAGGGCTGCGGAGGTGGCGATGCGCTCCTCGAAGGACCGCAGCGCGGGAAGTCCCTGCGCCGCGCGGCCGGCGGCACCCACCGCCGGGATGCGCTCGCCGTTCGGCAGCGGCAGCTCGGGGTGGTCGAAGGGCTCGGACTCATTGCGGACGCGATCGTCGGTGAGGTGGCGCATGAACGACACCAGGGCGTCGATCTCGTGGTCGCGGAGGCCGAGCGTGACGATCAGCGGCGAGAGATCGGCTGCGTTCGTCTCGTGGAAGTCGCCGCCACGGTTGTAGAACTCGACGGTCTGGCGCAGCGTCGCCGATCCGCCGTTGTGGAAGTAGGGGCCGGTGAGCTCGACGTTGCGAAGGGTGGGCGTCTTGAAGGCGCCGTGCACGGCGGCATGGACACCGGGCGGCACCGCGAACGTGGGATCGAACTCGGGCGTCGGCATCCCAAGCTGCACCCTTCGGGTCCACGAGAGCGTCGTGCCGCCGTGCCCGGGCCCGCCGATCCCGAGGTCCACGATCGTCGGGCGGACGCCGATGTGGTAGAAGCCCATGTCGTAGGCGCCGTCGGGAAGCACCTGCAGCGTGGCACGATGCGTGCCGTTG
>JBJTJU010000305.1:0-6216 GCA_046096165.1 Phycisphaerales bacterium
TCGAGCCGCGCACCGTCCGCTGCCAGCGGGCGAAGCCGACCGGCTCGACGTCCTTGCGCAGGTCGAGCCCCGCGGCCGGCGCCGCGTCCTCCACCGTCACGCCCTCGAGCCCCACGGCCTCGGCCACCGCGCGCACGCGCGCCATCAGCGCCGTGCCCGCGTCGAACCAGCCCGGCTCCTGGGGGATCGGGGTCTTCGACTTCTTGTCCTCCTCCTTCTTGCGCAGTACCCAGTCCGGCACGGGCACCGCGCACGTCGGCGTGCCGAATCCCCTCAGGTCCTCGTACTTCGGCACCTCGCGCCCCAGGTCGACCGGCTTGCCGCCGACGGCCACCAGCTCGCACTCGATGCCGTCGCGCTCGGCCAGCCAGTGCGCCTGCTCCTTCACGGTCGGGCCGCGGCCGCGATCGTCGCGGCGTGCCATGAAGCCGTTCCATTCCTTGGCGAGCGCCGCGCCGCGCGACGGGTCGGGCGTCATCGCCGCCTCGACCTTCCAGTACTCGTCGGGCTGGAAGGCGCGGATCTCGCGCTCGCGGTCGACCACCAGCTTCAGCGCCACGCTCTGCACGCGTCCCGCGCTCAGCCCGCCGGCGACCTTCTTCCACAGCACCGGGCTCACCAGGTAGCCCACGATGCGGTCCAGGATGCGCCGCGCCTGCTGCGCGTTCACGCGGTTGATGTCGATGGCCCGCGGCTCCTGGAACGCCTTCAGGATCGCGCTGCGGGTGATCTCGTCGAACTCCACGCGCTTGGCCTTCAGCGGGTCGACGCCGAGCAGCTCGGCCAGGTGCCACGCGATCGCCTCGCCCTCGCGGTCAAGGTCGGTGGCGAACCAGATCTCGCTCGCGCCCTTGGCCAGCTTCTTCAGCGCCGTGACCTGCGCCTTGCGGTCGTCGCTCACCTCGTAGGTGGGCTCGAAGCGGCGCTCGAGGTCCACGCCGGGCACCGGCTGCTTGCTTCCCTTCTGGGCGCGCTTCGGCAGGTCACGGATGTGGCCCTTCGAGGCCTCCACCTTGAACCCGGCGCCGAGGTACTTGGTGATCGTCTTGGCCTTCGCGGGGCTCTCGACGATGACCAGCTTGTAGCTGCCCTTGGGTGCGGCGGGTTCGGGTGCACCGTCCGTGTCGGCGGGACCGGCGGCGGACTTGGAGCTGCGCTTGGCCATTGGGGGGAATGCGGATCCGGGCGCCGAGGGACGGTCCGGCAGCCCGGGGGTCCATCGGCGGAGGGGCGAGTCTTATATGAGGGACTCCCTCAATCTCCAAACAGCGTCCTGATAACGCCGGACGCCGCATCCTCGGTCGAGACCCGCGGCGCGTCCACCCAGATCGCCCCCTGAATCGCCTTGAAACGCCGAAGCCACGTGCGCTGCTGGCGCGCGTACCGCCGCGTGCGGGCCTTGATGTCCTCCTCGGCCTGGTCCATCGAGCACTCGTGCGCGAAGTGGCGCAGCACCTCGCGGTAGCCGACCGCCTCGACGGCCTGCCGGTTGAGGGGTCCCTTCGCCAGGAGCCGCATCACCTCGGCCTCGAGCCCGGCCTCCACCATCGCGCGCACGCGCACGTTGATCCGCTGGTTGATCAGCTCGACCGGCCACTCGAGGCCCACCACGTGCCAGCCGTGGGGCAGGGTGCGCGGCGCGTCCTCCCACTGCCGCTGCAGCGCGCTGATCGGCTGCCCGGTCGCCGTCCACACCTCGAGGGCACGCACGGTGCGCCGCCGGTCGTTGGGGTGGATCCGCGCCGCGGCGATCGGGTCGTGCCGCTCGAGCTCGCGCCGCAGCGCCTCGGTCGGCTGCGCCTCGAGCCGCGCGCGCAGCGCCGGGTCGGGCGGCGGCCCGTCGAACATGCCGTCCATCAGCGACTTCACGTAGAGGTTCGTGCCGCCGACCACGACCGCGTGCCGCCCGCGCGCGTGGATCGCGTCGATCGCCGCGTGCGCGCCGTCCAGCCAGTCCGCCAGCGTGAACGCGCCGCCGTGCGGGTCGGCCACGTCGATCATGTGGTGGGGCACGCCGCGCCGCTCTTCCCCGGTGGGCTTGGCGGTGCCGATGTCCATGCCCACGTACACCTGCATCGAGTCGGCGCTGACGCACTCGCCGCCGCCGGGCATGCGCCGGGAAAGTTCCGTGGCCAGCGCCGACTTGCCGCCGGCGGTCGGGCCGAGGACAAGCACCGTGCGCGGCGCGGGCGCCTGGGGATGCGGGTCGTGCGCGTCCATCCTCGTATAGTGGAAGTATGACGAACTCCACCGCCGCCGCGACCGGGCGCGCGTCCGCGCGCCGATCCGTCGACGCGCTCGACCCCATGGGCAAGCGCGTCTTCGTCCGTGCCGACTTCAACGTCCCCACCGACGACGCAGGCGCCATCACCGACGACCGCCGCATCCGCGGCGCGCTGCCGACCATCGAATCCCTCGTCTCGCGCGGCGCGTCCGTCGTCGTCGCGAGCCACTTCGGCCGCCCGGCCGGCACCGGCTTCGAGGCCGGCGAGAGCCTGCGCCCCGTCCACGGGCGCTTGAAGCAGCTGCTTGCCGGCAAGGCCGAGGTGCTCTTCGCCGGCCAGGTGCCCACCGACGACGCCGCGAAGGCCGCCGTGGCCGCGCTGCGGCCGGGGCAGGTCCTTCTCCTCGAGAACCTGCGCTTCGAGAAGGGCGAGAAGAAGGGCGACCCCGCCTTCGCCGCGAAGCTCGCCGCCTACGCCGACGCCTACGTGAACGACGCCTTCGGCGCCTCGCACCGCGCCGATGCCTCGATGGTGGCGCTCCCCGTCGCCATGAAGGCGAAGGGCGCGCCCGCCGTCGCGGGCCGCCTCCTCGAGCGCGAGCTCCGCTTCCTCGGCGAGGCACTTGAGCGACCGAAGCGCCCGTTCGTGGCGATCGTCGGCGGCGCGAAGGTGAGCGACAAGCTGCTTGCCCTCTCGAACCTCCTCGACAAGGTGGACACCATCGTCGTCGGCGGCGCCATGGCCTACACGTTCCTCCGCGCCGAGGGCGTTTCGACCGGCAAGAGCCTCGTCGAGCCCGACATGGTGGAGAAGGCGCGCACCATCCTGCACGACGCACGCGCCCGCGGGCGCACCATCATGCTGCCCACGGACCACGTCTGCGGCCGCGCGCTCGAGGCCGGCACCGAGACGCAGGTGGTGATCGGCGGCATCCCCGACGGGTGGATGGGCCTCGACATCGGCCCGCGCAGCATGTCGCAGTTCGCCGACGCGGTGCGCGCGGCGGGGCAGGTGGTCTGGAACGGCCCGATGGGCGCGTTCGAGACCACGCCCTTCGACGCCGGCACCATGGCCGTCGCGCGTGCCGTGGCCGACGCCACGCGCGCGGGCGCCGTCACCATCGCCGGCGGCGGCGACACCGCGGCGGCCCTGGACGTCGCGGGCCTCGCCGGCGAGCTCACCCACGTCTCCACCGGCGGCGGTGCCAGCCTGGAGATGCTCGAGGGCAAGCGGTTCGAGTCGGTCGACGCGCTCGACGCGGCCTGAATGCCTCGCCCGGCGCGCGCCGTCCGGCCCCGCGCCCGGCGCGTCTATAGTGTTTCCACGGAGATCGACCCCATGCGCATGACCGTCCGAACCATCGTTGCCGCGCTCGCCCTTGCCGGTTCCGCCTTCGCCCAGGACCCCGAGAAGCTCAAGGTGGGCTCGCAGGCCCCCGAGGGCATGACCGAGCACGTCGAGTTCATCCAGGGCGACTCGTTCGGCGCCTTCAGCCGCGACAACGTCTACGTGGTCGAGTTCTGGGCCACCTGGTGCGGCCCGTGCAAGCAGTCGATCCCGCACATCAACAAGATCCACCGCGAGCTCGCCCCCAAGGGCCTCGTGGTGGTGGGCGTCAGCGACGAGACCCCCGAGAAGGTCCGTCCCTTCGTGAAGCAGATGGGCGCGACCATGTCGTACCCCGTGGTGGTCCAGAAGAAGGACGACCAGTTCATGAAGGAGAAGTGGATGAAGGCCGCCGAGCAGAACGGCATCCCCTGCGCCTTCGTCGTCAACCGCGCCGGCAAGGTGGTCTTCATCGGCCACCCGATGGACCCCGAGTTCGAGCGCGCCGCGCGCCTGAGCGTGGCCAACCGCTACGACCCCGAGCTCTTCAAGCGCGTCGACGAGACCGTCACCGAGGCCCGTCGCGTCGCCAAGATGCGCGACTGGCGCCAGGCGCAGTCGCTCTACGAGAAGGCGATCGATGAGGACCCGGTCACGCTGCTCGACTACGGCTTCGAGCTGTGGCGCATGCTCAAGGACCAGGCCGGCGACCAGAAGGCCGCCGAGGCGTCGGTCCGCGGCCTGGTCGACAAGGTGTCGAAGGACAAGTACGCGCTGATCGAGGCGACCAACTACCTCGCCACCGCCACCGACGTGAAGTCGCGCGACCTCGACGCCGCCCAGTACGCGGCCGACAAGCTGAAGTCCCTCGCCGGCACCTCCGACCCGCAGGCGATGTCGGCGATCGCCGCCGTCGCCGCCGCGCGCGGGGACTGGGCCACCGCCGCCGACATGCAGTACGACGCGTGGATGGCCGCGCCGCCGAGCGTGAAGGACGGCTTCAAGAAGGCGCTCGACACGTACGAGGAGCGGCGGTCGGGCGGCAAGTGACCGCGCCCGCCGCGATGCATCGCCGGCAGGAACTCCTGCGCAGCGACCGGCGCGTCCTGGTGGCGCCGTCGGTGCTCTCCGCCGACTTCACGCGCCTCGGCGAGGAATGCCGCGCCGCCGTCGCCGCGGGCGGCGACCTGCTGCACGTCGACGTGATGGACGGGCACTTCGTGCCGAACCTCTCCATGGGTCCGGCCGTGTGCGCCGCGGTCCGCCGCGCCGTGCCCGAGACGTGCATCGACGTCCACCTCATGGTGACCGACCCGGCGCACTTCGTGCGCCCGTTCGCGGAGGCCGGCGCCGACCACCTGCAGTTCCACGCCGAGGTGGTGCGCGACCCCGCGTCGCTTGCCGCCTCGATCCGCGCCGCGGGCATGACCCCGGGCGTGGTCCTCAACCCCGACACGCCGGCCGAGGCGTGCTTCGACGCGCTGCCCTTCGTCGACACCGTCATGCTGATGGGCGTGCACCCGGGCCACTCCGGGCAGGCGTTCATCGCCTCGGTGCTCGCCAAGGGCCCCGCGATCCGCGCGCGCATGTCCGGTGGCCAGCGCCTGATGATCGACGGCGGCGTCTCGCCCGCCAACGCCGCGGCCTGCCGCGAAGCCGGCTGCGACGTCCTGATCAGCGGCAGCGCCTTCTTCGGCGCCGCCGACCGCGCCGCCGTCGCGCGCGCCCTCCGCGGCTGAGCGCGATGCCCGGCCCCACCTCGCTCTGGCTCATGCGCCCGGCCGACACGGCCTGGGACGTCGACCGCCGCCTGCGCGGCGCCACCGACCTGCCGGCGATGGAGGACTCGCTGCGCGAGCTCCGCGACCGCGTCGCGCGCCTCGACGAGGGCCCCGACGTCCTGATCCATGCCCCCGACGACGCCGCCGCCGAGAGCGCGCGCGTCGTCGCCAGCCGCTTCGCCTGCGGCGTGCGCCCCGACCGCGAGCTGCGCGACCCGGATCTCGGGCTCCTGGAGGGCCTGGGAATCGCCGAGTTCGAGCGCCGCTTCGAGCGCCGCTTCGCCGAGTGGATCGAGTCGCCGCTCACCGCCGTGCCCCCGGAAGGCGAGCCGCTCTCCGACGCCCGCGCGCGCATCCTCGACGCCTTCGCCGCCGCCCTCGACCGCCACGAGGGGCGCCGCCTGGGCCTGGTGGTGCACGACTTTGCGCTCGCCACCGTGCGCGACGCGCTGGCACGCGGCGACGGCAGCGCGCTCTGGTCGCGCGTCGAGGGGCGCGGCTGGTGCACGCGCCACGTGCTTCCCGAGGGCGCCGCCGCCGCGCTCGGCGACTGAGCGCAGGGGTACACTTCGCGCGCAAGGAGCAACGGAGTGCCCGAACCCACCTGGACCGAGACGCAGGTCATCACCAAGCGCGCCGTCCCCGACGGCCTCTGGACGCAGTGCCCGGAGTGCGCGGAGACGATCTTCCGCAAGAGCCTCGAGGCGAACCTCATGGTCTGCCCGAAGTGCGACCACCACATGCGCATCTCGGCGCGGCGGCGCATCGAGCAGCTCCTCGACCCCGGCACCTTCGAGGCCCGCGACGCCGACATGGCGCCGATGGACCCGCTCGGCTTCGTCGACCAGAAGCCCTACATCGACCGCCTGCGCGACATGCAGCGC